>JAIKWH010000066.1 GCA_024684955.1 Pseudobutyrivibrio sp. | reverse complement strand
TTCCTTTACTGAAGCGTATAATTCAGCAATTATAGGATATGTTTTCAACACCTGTTCATACTGCATTTTATTTATTGTTTTGACATCATCAATACTTTTATATACAAGCTGAGTTATCGACTTACGCTGTACAAACTCTTTTGGTTGATAATCAGAACAAGCTTCATCTTGGATTAGTGCTGCTTGATTTCTAATTTTTTCCTTTTGGATAAACATTCTTAAGGAGGCAACCGAACCGCAATATCCTTTTGCTGTTATAATTTTATGGATAGCGGGATATGTCATCCCTTCACTTCTAAGCTTAATTACTTCGGCTTCATATGGAGCTAGTTTACCTGGAATTCTTACATTGTAATGTCTATTCTCAATGGAATAATCTGGAGACAAATAATTTTGTATCGTTTTAAATGTATGATGCATCTCTTTGGAGATTTCTTCAATTGGAACTCCACTTTTAGCTAGCCTTCTTGCATGTTCCACCTCTTGCTGCTTTTGCTGTAATGCCAATAAATGTTGTTTTTCTTTAATTATAATTCTGTCTTCTATCTCAGCAGGTTCAAGTTTCAAATACTTTTGAACCGTTTTAGTTGAAGAATGTAATATTAAAGCTATTTCATTTACAGTTAATCCTTCATCATGCTTTTGATGAGCAAATGCAACCCTTTTCGATCTGTTGTTAATATCTAGAAGTTGTCTATATTCAACATCATTGATGGACACAGCAGGTATTTGTATTCTAGCGGGAAATTCTCTTATCAAATATTTTGAAACAGCTTCTGTTAGCCCTTTTATTATATGAAACCTGTCACTTACCTGTACAATATTAGGATGTGATTTCCTAGCAGCATTAGCATATATTTGAGCACCATCTCTTGAGATAACCTCAATATTGGGAAACTGCGAAAGCCATTTTTTTACTTCTTCCGTATTTCTTGTAGGTATCAAATCGATGATTCTGTGATTTTCCAAATCTACCATCACCGTTCCATACGAAAATCTTTTTCTTAGAGCAAAGTCATCAACACAAATTTTTCTAACAGAAGAGTTATCCACAAGTGCTGGCATTTTTTTTAAGCATCACACATATGCTGCTTTTCGAAACATTAATATGATTTGATTTCAATATTTTAGAAGCTGCCACCGAGCTCAATTGTGTAGAGGTATAAAGAATATTATCCTCTAATCTGGTTGTTTTCTTAGCATTCTTACCAACGAACTTATGAATCTCAGAAAAAGTTTTCCTCGTACATAAATCATTGTCACAGAAAAACTTGCGGGTTGAGACCAATAAAACTACCTTTTTATTTTGAATTGGTAGGTCTTGTATTTCTCTTTGATACGTAGAATGTACTCTACTCGAAACAGCACCGCAATAAGGACATTTAACCTCTGTTGCTTTATTTGCTATTTCAAATACTATTGTATCTACCTTATTTCTATATCTTATTAATTTATAATTAATGTCCAAGTCGTTAATAATTGTTTCCATAGCCATCCTCCGATAGCTAAAATTATCTCACTTTAACACTTTAAATTCAACTAAGTCTGGAAAGAACCTATTTACCGTTTACTCAATATGCTCTGGAATTACTTCCATAAAATACTTGAAACACTTATAAGATTGTATATAATTAGCCGTGGCAATTCTTCAGCAAAACTATCGATTGCTGCAGAAGTCTTTGCCTATATTGTGCAATTTTGCAATTACACGATTCAATTCACCCATAAGATGTTGAACTATGATTTATTGCTTTAAGTTCAAACTAGTCGCTTGCTTTCATTACTTTCCTTTAGTAATTAATAAAAAGGTAGCATGTTCATTTAGAAGTGACCTATATTCAGTAATATTAAAAATATCATAAACATCTTCTATCAAATCGATTCATAATAAGTTTTATACCATGTTGCAAAGGCTTTTAGCCCTTGGCGCAATGAAGTAGTAGGTTTGTAACCAAACTCTTTCTCTAATGCACTTGTATCAGCATATGTAACCGGAACATCCCCCGGTTGCATCGGCACTAATTCTATTAATTTATTAATATCATGGTTCTTTGGCAATACGCCTGCATTTATTAATTCCTCATGCAGTATTCTGACAAAATCAAGTAATTTTACGGGGCATCCATTTCCAATGTTATATAGTGAATATGGAGGAATTGGCAAACCATCGTCCCCTACTTTTCTTTCAGGCGCCCTGCTAAATACTCGCATTATTCCTTCTACGATATCATCTATATAGGTGAAATCCCTTTCACAATGCCCATAATTAAATATATTTATTTTTTCCCCTTTTACCAACTTGTCAGTAAAACCATAATAAGCCATATCTGGTCTGCCAGCTGGACCATATACCGTAAAGAACCTCAAACCAGTGCATGGTAAATCATATAACTTAGAATATGCGTGTGCCAATAATTCGTCCGTTTTTTTTGTTGCAGCATATAGCGACACTGGATTATCAACTTTATCATCTGTACTGTACGGTGTCTTTTTATTAGAAACATATACTGATGAAGATGATGCATACACTAAATGTTGAACACCTTCTTCACCGTTGTCATATGAGTGACGGCATGCTTCTAAAATATTATAAAAACCAACAACATTGCTATTAATATATACATCTGGGTTTGTAATGGAATATCTAACTCCAGCTTGGGCTGCCAAATTAATAACAATATCAGGTTTATACTTTGCAAACACTTCATCTATTATTTTTCTTTCAGCAATATCACCCTCTACAAAAGCCCAATCACTATTTTTAACTATGCATTTTATTTCATTTAATCTCATTTTTTTTATGTTCAAATCATAATAATCATTTAGATTATCAATTCCAATGACTCTATAATCATTTCTATCTGTGAGAATTCTTTTCGCAAGAGCTCCACCAATAAAACCGGCAACACCGGTTATCAGTATTGTTTTTCTTTTATTATACATTTATTTCACCTAGCCATCTCTTATTCTTCTTTTAAAGTCTTTGATTTTATAAATATAATTATTATATTATTCTCCTCGAAAATATACATTCAGTATTTCTGCCTATATTTTTATAATCACAAACTTTTTTTTGAAAAAAAAGAAAAATGATTACCAATCCACACTCTTACTTCTCTAGCAATATCCATTTTAAAATATAAGCCTAATAACATAATCGGCGTTACTATTATTGTTATTCCTGCTTTTATTATAAAATCAAAATATATATTTGACGAAAAATCATGCTTACTAACCACAAAGGAGATTGTACAAACTAATACTGTGCCAATAAAATAAATACCTTGACGAATAATGTGCTTATATATACCTTTTTTAAAATAGTGCTTAAACGTAACGAGTAAACCCCCAATAGTCGAAAAAATGAACATACTTATAAGAGTAGCTATAACTATCCCCTTTACACCCATTATCCGAACAAGTATATAGTTTAAAACAACATTAACAATCGCTTCTAAAATAGATCGAATTCTATCTTCGTAAAATAGTCCTGCCGCCTCAGAATAAACATACCTAATATCGCCCATTCTCCCAATGTAAAAATATAAAACCAAAAGGATAACAATATCATCAGAAAGCATCATTTTATCGCCCATCCATATTTTCATAAATGGCTGATATAAACATAACAAAATCGCTGTACAACTACTAGCAAAGAACATATATAGAAAATTAATTATTTCCATAGTTGTATAATTACTGTCCACACTTTCTAGGGCAATTTTATTTCCAATTCCAGCCTGTATGGCTGGTAGTGTCACATTAAATATCATTGCTAATGATGATATAATCAGGTAATAGTTATTATATATTCCTGCTACTGCAATACTAATAAACATAGATAAAAAAATGCTATCAAACGTATTTCTGGACACTCCACAAATTTTTCCTACAAAAACACCATATATTTTCTTCTTCACCTCTGGAATATGATTTGATGGTATTTTCCCTCGCGGTCTTATTTCCGGAAATAGACTTCTTGCAATATAATGAACTATAATATTTTTTATAACTATTTTTAAAATATCAATAAGGACATATAAGTATATGTTTTTAAGTTTTACAAGGGCTAGAACTTGCAAGCCAGATACAATAATCGTTAGCGCTGAATCAATAACTAAAATCACATCATTTCTTTGATGTGCCAATAGAATAGATGAACTATATGCAAAGAAATAATAAGTACAAATACTCCCTGTAGCAAACAACGCAAATAGCACAAAAACATTAACTCCATCAGGCAAATCACCTTTTATTATTATTTTTATAAAAGGCATTATTGCGATTGATAACATAATTACAAATGTGCCACTTAAATGGTACATTTTTTTGTATAAATTCAGGTATCCACAAAGTAAATCATTATCATTATCTGCTATCGGTTTATACATAAAAAACACTAATGCGCTACCAACACCCAATTCCGCCAAGTTGAACAATGTAAAGACAGAAGTAAATAGGCTCTTTAACCCAAGATATTCTATTCCAATTGTTCTAGCCATAATTGTACGTGTTATAAAAGCGCATAAAATGACGATAATATTATTTATCCAGCCTTGTGACAATCCCCTTTTAGCATTTTGGGTTCTATTTAGTATCAAATAATCTACTCCTACTTCCTATATCTACTAATTCTATTAGAAAAACTAATACTATTATTTTTTTACAAACTATCATAGTGTTATTAAATTGCAAAATGAATTATAAGCGTGACAAGACATAGTTAAGAAAGTTTACAATAACTTTGACTCATTATTCGCATATATTATTATATTTTACTCATCCCCACCATGGTACATCATATTCTCTTGAATAAATGGTCTTATCACGTCTATAGGAATAAAACTATGACTTTTAAACTTATCTTCCCAGTAAGACATATACTGCTCATATATATACCTTTCCCTGCCCTGCCCCTTTATTACTGCTAAAAAACGACGTCACTTAATTTAGTTAATTCAAAAATTAATAAATTAGTTCTACTTTCTGGCAAGTGTTCAGCAACTTCAAGCCAACACTTAAAATCATTTCTATTGTTTACTTCTGACAGTGGTTTAATAAATCGCTAGTAATAAATCTGTCAGTCTATACGACCAAAGAGGCCATATGCTACTGTAGGGCGATAGTTTAGATGGCACCGATCAAGCATCAATGATGGCATCACATTCCTTATCTGGATGGCATTTTGTTCCCGACTTTGAGATTAAGAGTAACTTCCCCATTTTCATAGTCTTTTTTATGAACATCAATCCAAAGACTTTATTATTACACATTAATACTATCATACTAATTTAGTATGTATTATATTTACTCATCACACTAATTTAAAGAAAATACGAATAATAATTCGCCTAAGCATGAAGTTTTTTGCGGGAATAATACCACTTTCTGCTACCGATAGCAAATACGCTATTAATAATGAGGATTCTTTTTCTGAAAACTCACCCTTTTTGACTCCTCTTCCAGTAAGTAAATCCATGAGTAAATATTTATAACTAATAAAGGCATTTTTAGTGAAATAGTTATTATAATTATCTTTGAAGTACTTTGCATAAAATAACTCTGAAATACACCCCTCGATTCTTTTTCTAGTCATTGTACTTCCTTGCCAAATTCCTTTTTCATGAATTCTATATACTGAAAACACCTCATCAAAAGAATATAAAGGTCCTTTCTCTAAATGAAGGATCCTCCTAAAGTCCTCACCTCTTAATGCGCATTCTTCATATGTGCCAACTGCATCTTTGTAACAGTTTGGTAATCCATTAATAAATATATCATTTCGTACTAATATTGCTGATGTATGAAAAAATGGCATCTTCCCGTGAAGCATTTGATCAAATGTATATGACTTTCCGGTCTTATTTTTATCTACAACGAACTCTGCTAACTCATTATTCCTTAAATACTGTGTATTTCCGCTGCACATCATATATTCTGGATTATTATCCAAAAAATCCACCTGCTTTTGGAGCCGGAATTCGTCGCACCAATAATCATCTCCATCTAAAAATGAAAAATACTGACACTGAATGCCGTCGAACAATCTATTGGAATTTGCTAGAGAACCCATATTCCTATCTGATAGGAGTATTTCAATTTTATCTGGGTACAACTCTTTATATTTGTTAAGAATATTAACAGTATTATCCGTGGAATAATCATCTGCAATTATAATTTTATACCCAAAATTGGTTCGTTGATTTAAAACACTTAAAAGTGCAGTTTCTATATAATCTTCTAAATTGTACGTTGTTATGCATACACAAACTTTAGTCATATGTTTTTACCAACCTTTATTGTCTAACAATTGTATAACTATACTTACATTCTTATATTGTAAGTATAATATATATTTGTCCTTCCACCGAACCCCTCTTTTTGAGATATTAAGCCCTCATTAAGGAGTCTCCCCTGTTCCTCTGTCGATATCCCAAAATCTAACCACTGCTTGCTTCCTTTATATTTGTCAATAACAACGCTTATAACATAATCAAGCGCACCTATTACTCTCGCTTCTTCGTTTGCCGCCATATACTGTGTATGAATAACCTCATCGTATTCATATATGATGGTACCAGCAATCATCTTCCCAGCTTTGTATGCAGCATATAAATGTATGTTCTCACGGAATCTGCTATGTAACAAACACATTTCATCTCCCGTATGCACTGCTTTAGTTCCATGGTGTTCACTTAATACACTATTTTCTAATTCTATAAAATCAATAAACGCCACATCATCTGTTCGTTCTATAACCTCAACACCTTCTCTTTTAGCTCGGGCAATTTGAGCCTTTCTTCCCTTCGGCATTTTTAAAGGATTTGTTAAATTTACAACAGTTGACGCCTCTATTTTTACTACTGACGCATTTTGTAAGAATAAACTATATAAATCCTCTTCTGATGGTTGCGAATGATATATGTGAGGAATAACTTTATATAATATATCTTCTATGCCATTTGCATTAGCATAATTTATAAGTTCTTCAAAACACTCATTCATAGTATGTTGCTTCATTTTTTCATTAGTTATAAAGCCTCCATATGTCAACCCACCATGAGAATACATATGATTATCCCGCCTATTCATAGGTAATAAAGCAATTAATTCATTATCTCTATAAAACATAAGTGACGCATCTATAAATCTATCACTATGATAGTCCATATAGTCTCGATCAAACATAAACAAATAATTCTTACTCTTATGGTTGAAATTATTCCATTCTTCTCTTTTATCACCTGAATAATCTATTATTTTTATCATCTTTAAATACTACTTCCATTCGTTTATAGAATTAATCACGTAATCTATATCTTCGTTCTTCATACCATAGAACATTGGTAAACTCAGTTCAGTCATGCCTATTTTCTCAGCAATTGGGAAATCTCCAACTTTATACCCTAAATTCTTATAACACTCTTGCATGTGAACTGGTATAGGATAATGCTTATTTGTACCTATACCTTTTTCATTCAAATATTGTTCTAACTCATCTCTTCTGTCTGTTCTAATTCCAAAAATATGCCAAACAGGTTCTGCATAGTTAGGAACATACGGCTTAATCACATCAGGATGGTTTATCCCGTCTATATATCTTTTAGCTATTCTTCTCCGCTCCTCATTCATCCTATTTAAATGCGGTAATTTAGCAGATAAAAAAGCCGCTTGCATTTCATCTAAACGTGAATTATTTCCTTCGTATATATGATGATACTTATAATCCGAACCATAATTTCCCAATGCTCTAATTTTTTTAGCCAAAGTTTCATCATTAGTAATAGTTGCTCCTGCATCTCCTAATGCACCTAAGTTTTTACCAGGGTAAAAACTGAAGCCTGCAGCTTCACCAAAACTTCCTATTAGCCTTCCTTTATATTTTGCACCATGTGCTTGTGCACAGTCTTCTACAATATAAAGATTATATTTTTTTGCAATCTCCATTATTGGTTCCATATCACATGGCTGGCCATATAAGTGAACCGGCATAATGGCTTTGGTTTTTTCTGTTATTGCAGGTACTATTCTGTTAGTGTCAATATTAAATGTCCTTATATCCGGCTCGACTAGAACTGGAGTTGCTCCAGTATATGTGACTGCTAAGGCTGTCGCAATAAAAGTGTTCGCAGGAACTATAACTTCATCCCCCTCGCCAATTCCTAATGCTTTTAAAGCTAACATTAATGCATCAAGTCCATTTCCAACTCCTATGCAATAATCTACACCACAATAATCTGCGAAATTTTTTTCAAAATTTGCATCTTCTCTGCCCTCTATATACCAACTATTCGTATAAACTCGTTCAAAAGCGTCTCTTAAATCTTTATCTAATTCTTTTTCCATAGGAAGAAAACTAACGAATGGTACTCTCATATAAACATCACTTTCTTACTTTTTTATAAAATCAATAAATTCATTATAATCTCTAATATAGTCATTCTCGTCGTATAATTCAGATGCCAAAACCATAAGCACTGCGTCTGAAGAAAAATCGTACATCTCTCTCCACATATTATTGGCTACATAAAGACCCTCATATGGTTTTTCTAATGGAACAACTTTTTGTTCCGTCCCATTATCAAGTTTAATTTTACAGCTACCATGTATACATATAAGAATCTGTTCTAATGATTTATGGGCATGATTTCCACGCACAACACCTTCACCCGTGTCATACATATAGTAGACTCTTTTTATTTTAAATGGTATATCATTAAATTCTTCCAGTGCAACCAACTGGCCTCTTTCATCACCATGTGGCTGAAACATATATTTTACTACCTGCAACTATTTCACTCTCCTAACGAATAATATATGTACAATATACTCTCTCTACCCGTCTAAATTGTTTCATGAAAACTTGAATAATTATACTATATTTCATTTTATCTCACAAAAACTCATTTGAACCAACATCTATTCATGAAGATACATATCATCTTCTAACTCAAATAAACCCATTTCATAATTTGGATATTTCTTAATAAATTTATCTTTTTCCTCTTTTATATGTTCAACGCCTTTCACCCATAATACTTCATTGTTGCTATTAAAATCTAGCGCAGTATTGCCCCAACTTCCTTGACTTGCAATAATACAATTACATTTGCTCAATAAAAACAATTCCTCATATTCTTTTAATCCCAATTCTGATACGACTATAATGTCGTAGCCTCTCTTCTCAATAATAGGAATTATCTCTTTTTTTACCCAATCAATTCCATTTGTAAAAATCAGTACCTTTCTTACTTCTTTAGGAATAAAATCTAAAGATTTTTCATAATATCTAGGTGTCAGCACCTTCCAATATGCACCTTTCACATAATAGCTCATATCACCTCTACGAATATGTATTCCACAAACATTATTATCTATAATTCCCTCTAATATTTCTTTAGCATTGTCTGATAGTTTCCTTTCAATATTACTCCATGGAAAATATCTTTTTTCATTAATACTTTTCATAATCCAGTCCATCTCGTAATTATTAATGCAAAAAGGGGCTTTTAGTGTAGTTATATCGTCTTGCGCAGATTTTGCCATACCATTATATGCAGTGTTATATAATAATTTATATTTTTTAAGCAAAAAAGAATCTCTCCCCAAAAAACGCATTTCACTCTCATCTACAAAGTCTTTAATAGCAAGTTCCATTTTCTTTTCGGATGCCATTCTCCCTTGATACCAACTCACATCATAAAAAACGTCAAATCCCATTTCTTTAAAATATTGTCCCATAGAATATCTAAATATTTGACTAGATAAACCCCCATCAATATATATTATTGCTAGTTTATCGCTTAATGGCCTTGTAATATTCCCAATATGTGATAATACTGTCCTAAAAATGATATATATATTCTTCACGAATTTCTTCATTACATACTCCTCTTCTATCTAATCACTGTATAGAAAACCTCTTATGCATATATTTGATTAATACTTTTCCCCATTCCCCCAAATAATTCATCTATTCTCTTTATTTGTATTACTCCTTGCTCTTTTACTGAACACATATAATAAATATTTAATATAATATAACGGTTTAAACTTAAAGTCTGGACTTTCCACAATTTTTTTAATCAACTTATCGTTCCCCTGATTTATTGCCATACTAACAACACTATTACGGTACCTGTTACTACTAAAATTAGCTCCTTGAGCATAATAATCAAGCATACTGATATTATTCTCAGCCACTCTTTCTAATCGTTTTTTTTCTTCTTCACTATTGCCAAACCTGCAAAGAGATGTTGTAACACTTCTATATGCAACAACCTTTTCTTTTAAATATGATATTTTACCTCCTCTAGAAAGAATTCGTATCCAATACTCCCAATCCTCAAATTCACATTCTTCAGAAAACAAACCATACTCTTCAAATGTTGATGTTCTAAATAATACACCAGGAGCTAATATCCCATTCTCATTAAAAACTTTGTCAAATTTAAACTTCCTTTTAAATCTTGAATAGTAGTTTCCTTTAATGTCTTTATTGTCTAATGGATAATGCGCATTTTCATCAATAATCACTCCATTGCCACACACTAAATCATCATCTGCTTTTAAACTATTTACAAGACTTTCTATGGCATTAGTTAATAACATATCATCAGATGCGATGGACTTAATATATCCTCCTCTCGCTCTTTTAACTAAGCCGTTCATACTCTTAACAACTCCTATATTTCGTTCATTCTTAGATAATTCACATCTAATAAAACATTCTTTATTCTCTTTAACCCATTTTGAGGCCAGATTAAATGAATTGTCACTAGAACAATCATCCGCAATTAATAACTCAATCTTATTATATGTTTGATTTTTAATACTTTCTAAACAATCTATGATATATTTTTCATGATTATACATTGGAACAATTATCGTAACTAATTCTTTACTCATTTCTTTTCCTCAAATATTATATAGAAGTCTCCATACATTTATATCTTTATAATTACTATCTATTCTTTTTATGTTTATCTTACTATTTTGTTCTTATTCATCATCACAGACTCAATCAAGTCGTTGCTTATAATAAATCATTCTTATCCATCTCGGTACTAACGCCGATACTATCGGCCTAACCCCCCATATTCTTTTATAATAAGGAACTTTAATCAATTTATAACCATAAAAATATATTTTTGCTATTCCAACAGACGATTGAATATTTCTCCTTTTTAAATCAGAGAGACTTTCACGCACTCTATACAAAGGTTCTTGTATATTATATGCTCGATATCCTTTTGCATAGAATCTAAACCATAAGTCTAAATCCTCTGCTCTATTTGTTTCTCTGCAAACTCTGTACCCATTTAAATTCTCATATATATTCTTTTTCATCATAATAGTAGCATGGCAAAGCGGACTGCCTTTTATTAAATCCTCTTTTGTGGGGTACTCATTAATGGATCTTATCCCTCTTTGACCATTTTCATCAAATACCGCCATTTGACTACCGACAACA
This sequence comes from Pseudobutyrivibrio sp., assembly GCA_024684955.1. GTDB lineage: Bacteria > Bacillota > Clostridia > Lachnospirales > Lachnospiraceae > Pseudobutyrivibrio. The sequence continues at coordinate 58,720 of JAIKWH010000066.1, read as the reverse complement.
TCTATATCTTTATGCTCTTCAAGAAATGCAACTTGCTTTGTTAAACGCTTAGGCACTGAAATGTCATCAGCATCCATGCGAGCAACATATTTACCTTTTGCCACCTCTAAACAATGGTTTAATGAAGCTGCTAAACGCATGTTATGGTCATTTTTGATATACACGATTCTGCTGTCTCTTTCAGCATATTTTTTTACTACATCAGCAGTACCGTCTGTAGAGCAGTCATCACATATGATAAATTCCCAGTTTGTATATGTTTGATTTAATATTGAATCTATCGCTTCTCTAAGTGTATCCTCGCCATTATACACTCCCATAATAATACTAACTAACGGCCTATCTACATAATTATTCTTATTTATCTCATCTGTATATTGTATTTTTTGCTGCTGCATCAATTAACTCCACGCTCTATTCTTTCACCCTAAAACTCACGAATCAAAAAGTGCATTCACTTAGTTGTGTATATATCCCAGTTGTATCAGTCTATCATAGATACATTCACCTATCATGGTGTACCCAACATCGTTAAAGTGCGTGCTGTCAACCATAATACAAGCAGGCATCCATCCATCAGATAAATCTTGTCTATCTATATCAGATAATTCTGGTACATATTTAAGCAGATTATCTGGATTAGATAAATAATCTCTCAAGTCAACAAAATGACTTCCCCAGTGCTCAGCCATCGCTTTATTATCTGCAGCATGCTCTTCTGGAGGCCCACTTGTAAGTCCACAAATAATAAATTTATCTGAATCATTATATTGATTGATGATTGCCTCTTGCTGCTTTATTAATTCTTCTGGCGAATCAAATCCTCTATTTGTTCCAATGAATAAAATAGGGATATAGTCTTTATACATATTCTCCGTACTTAATGTAACTTCAGTTCCAACAGGAACCTGTACTTCAGGCCCTTCTTCGAAACGTTTGAAATAATAAACCATATCAGCCCCTTCTTCGATATAAGGCTCATAAGATATCATCCCATCTACCCCACAGATATTAGCATCCGCCACAAAATAATTATCTGTACTATAATCTGTATGTCGAATCGTAGCCACAGTTCCATCGCCATATGCCATTGGAACAGTCACTTCTGATTGGTTCATTGGAATAACCATGTTTGCCGTGACAATTAAATCCATAGCCCCCGTGCGCGCCATTATGTCTTTTGTATTTTCTCCTGGAGCCCCTTCATTTACAACTTCAATATTATAACCATTAGACGCTGCTGTTGATTGAATCACTTCAGGATAAGCAACGTCAAATCCTCCTTGCCGTCCCTCTGTCAGGCTATCCCCCCAACAAACAAAAGCCATCCGCCCTGGGTTATTATCTACTTCATTGTTCGTAGTTTCAGTTATATCAGTATTCTTCTCTTTTCCTATTTTCTCATTAATATCTTTCAATTGAGACTCTATCCCATCAAATCTCTTATCCATACTATTGAGTCTATCATATAAATTAAGACCACACCGAAATACTACAGCCAATGTAAGCGTAAATGTAACTGTTATTATAATAACAATAGTTTTACCTAGCCCTTTTCTTTTCATCTTATCCTCGCCATATACAATGTAATCCAGAGCATTTTCCTATTCCAAATGTTTTGCCCCTTATGCTCTTAAAGTAAACATTCGCATTAAATAATTCAGTTGTAAACGCAATATCCATTTCATCTTCACAACTTCTGACTAACAATCATTGTTTATCGTGTGTCCATTGTGCAAAAACTGATTGTTAATAGTTAACCTATTATTAATCCCTCCACAAATTATTAAGAAAGCAATTAACATGTATTTATAGTCATATGCAAAATCTGTAAAGGAAAAGCCCACCATCATAAATATATACGCAAGTATAAGCATATAATCGAACCCTTTAGGCTCTGCTTCCCTAATAAACTGAATAAATCTCCATAACGTCCAGCAAAGAAAGGCCATCATCAAAATAAACATAATTAATCCATAGTCCCTAGAATAATTCAGCCAACTATTATAACTAGTATTTATATCAGATGTAGTAAGACCAATTGGTCCCCAGGCCTCACCCTTATTATAGGTGAATGCCAATTTTAACGCTTCCTTTATTGTAACTACTCTTCCATCAAACATTTGACTTCTAAATAGATATAATGAAGCGATTGTTCCTATAACTACTGCCCAACATTTATTAAGTTTAAATTTAGACATTATCAAACCTAAAACAAGCGCCAGAGGAATCAAGCATAATATTATTAAATAATCTTTGGTAACAGGATTATGACTAAAAGGTTCTTTTACAAATCCAATTCCTAAAAACTCATCCGAATGAGTATAGGTATATCCCGCTAACAAAAGACTTGCAATACCCATAGCCGCCAATATTCCATCAGCAATCTTGCTTCTACTCAAAAATGACATAAGCAAGTAGCAACCAATTGGTGCAACCAACACCATATACAAACGCAATTTATCGTACCACCAATCATAATAGCAGATTGCAATTAGGGAAAAAGACAGATATAAAAGCCCCAAATCTATATACTTCTTGTTCTTTAACGATACTACATTATTTGCAACATTTATTTCACCAATGGATTTTGCGTGGGAGATTCCAGCAGCAATCCCTGATACAAAAATATAAATAATAATCCAGTCCTTTTCAGGAAAACCCATTCTTTCAACATAAAAATACAGGAAATAGCATAATTGCATGCCAAAAGCATAATACATTACTGTCTTTTTTTCTTTTCTCTTAAAAAAATATAATAAACTTTTTATTAAAGAGAAAACTACAAAAAACATTAGGAAAATGTAAAAAATCACGTCATAATTTCTACCATATTCAAGCCATGTATTGTGGGTCTTGCCCTGTGGATGTGATTGAACATTCCACACACCTTTTTGGATTGTAAAAAGATTATAGTATCCTTCTCGTTCCCATTTGAATCTTATGTTATTAAATATTCCGCCATTTCGGCTCAAAAATGAATTCTCATATAAGTCTCTAATATGAAAAATATTAAATCCAAATATCAACGCAAAAAAGATTATAGCTGTGCCAACTGGAATCAATATTTTATATACTTTTTTCCCATCGCTAACATGACTTAACAAATATGTGACTAATAATATTCCGTTTACTAAAACAAGTTGTATAACGGTACTTCTACCGATAGCCATCACACTATTAAAAACCATAATAGTTTCTGCAATTACAATCAACCAAAAGAACTTTTTCTTTTCTTTCCTGTTTAAAAATGCAAAAAACAAAGTTCCTATTACGACATAAGCACCAAAATCAGCCTCATTCTTAACTACTGGCTCTGGATTCCAAAAATTAACCCATTCCACCAACTTTGGTGCAACCTTTTGAGAATACTCTTCATCTATGAAACTGAGAAACACATCTTTAAAGTGAAATCCAACAGTCAGGTATTTTTTTGCATAATCTAGAATGTATGTGGCAAACATTCCTGCAGCAACAACATTTAAAGCCGTAAATGCTCTTTTTTCACTCTGAGTAGAATCTTCCCCAACACACATTTTTCCAAGCAAATAGGCTATTGGAAAAATAAAAGAAAACACCATAACATTCCATAGCCAATTCATGTTTGGTGCTGTGATTTGCATTAATATTCCACCAAGGAAAAAGGCCAGTTGCAAAAACAAATACTCTATATCAAAGGGGCTAGTCTTTCGCCTTAATAACCAATAAATAACTATTGGAAACATGACCAAATACACTTGTCTGCTATCCAATATTCTGTACATAAAACTATAAGAGAATACATTGGCAAGAAAAATAACATATACTAATTTATCTATGAATTCTAATCTCTTATTATTAATTCTTAAATCAATCATCTATCTCTCCCATTTTTACTACCAGTTTGCCATCGATAGTTTTAAAGCATCCCGCGTTAGGATATACCGGCATTTCCTGCACTTCTTTCATCGCAATGATATCATCATCATCTTCTGACACCTTTTCATTGCCAAATCCTATATGGTCTCTCATAAAACTAATAGACCCACCATGCCGCAACATATCTAACAGATTGTCGTAGTATTTTTCTAATACTATTCCGTCTAACTCCTCATTATTAGCGACTTCCGCAATAGTACCATCTGCTAAATTAGTCATTCCTACAAAGACAATTGGCATATCATCAGAGAAATTTTCTGAGCCTTTTATATTAGCCACTAATTCTGTAAAATAAGCAACTGCCGCCTCCTGCTGCATAGATGCCTTCAGATATGCACCATTGTCATAATATGTGTAGCCTATTGTTATTACAGAAATGCAGATCAAAACTAACCCTGATAAGCATGAACTAATCTTGGCAATCAAAGTGGTATCTCCAGCCCCACTATCAGTTCTATCAATAATGATAATTGGTAAAACATAAACAAATATATCCGCATACAGCATCATTGTATCAACGATATATTTATCTGCAGTTGATAATAGATAAATTATATTCATCCCTATTGGAAGCAATGTTATTCCAACCAGTGAAGAAACTTTTACTGCCCCATTAATATTTGCTCGTACAAGTCTAATGAGCACTAAAACTATGCCAATCACAAATATTGCAGCAGTGAGTATTCTGAGGTATCTGAGAGAATTCATCTCATCCACTCTAAACATAAAAAACTCTCTTAGAGCCTCAACCAATCTATCTGGAAACTCAGAGATCTTATATCCTTCATCCCAGCCCTTATATTCAATGGACTGCACGCCTTTTAGAGTTTTAAAAACTTTTGCTGAAAGGGCCCAGAGGCCAATTCCTATTCCTAGACCGAGAAGATATTTGCCCCCAGTCAAGAAATAAGCCTTGGCATCTCTTATATTTCCACCCAATGCGCTTACCAATAAAAACAACAAAAGTAGTGTAGCTGTCACGCCCAAAAAGGCTTGATATATAGATAGAGATAATGCCAAAAATACGGCTGAATATATCACTGCATACTTTTTATCATCCCGATAAACATACGCTGCCAATATTGATAATAAGAGCGCCAAAAAATAAGGCCAAGAGGTAAACATAAAAGAAAAGATGCTGGTTACCACTGGATAGACGCACATTATGGCACCTATCATTGCGCCAGCAACTCTACTTTTTATTTTAAACATCCCTGCCACCAGAGAAGCACAAACTGCAATAATTATTATCGATAAAACGCCATTAAAAACTGGCACAGCATAGGTCTTAGTGCTTAACCTCTGTAGATCCGATATTATTCCTAAGCCCCACCTATTTACTTCGTAGGTGGCCCCCAGAGAAAACAAACTATTAGAATTGTCATGGTAAGACAATCTATTAAATAAGACATAGCCATGGGCTATTATTCCAAAAACTAGCGCAGAAACAAAAGCTGCCAACTGAGCAACTGTCATCTTCTTTCTTATGTTTTCTATACTCTGATCTAGCGATGAGAATATATTCATATACAACTAATCCTCTCTATGGTATAAGTTTTCTTTATTTTGCCTCTGGAATATGTAATTCAATGGAATCCTTTTGGTAATAAACATTAGGCATTATGTGTTCTGTGCTATATACCACCTCTGGTCCATCATCATATGATACGCCATCATCAAGACCAGAATAAAGGAAATATGGTGACCAAGTCACGTTATAATCTCTATCAATGACTACATTTCTTTCAGATGAATTCTCAATCTCAGTTAATATTCCATCCCAGAGATTATAGCCTCCTGTAATTAAACCACGGGATTTTAAAACGTCCACTTGGACTATATTCATATATCCGTAGTTATTAATTACACAAGCATATGCAAACAATCCTAAAAACGCACACGTAGCAATCTGGGTCATGTCAGTTATAACTAAATCAAGTTTGTAGGCAACAGCCCTACCGATTAATATTGCAGTAATACAAAGGGTCAACTCAATGAAATAATCCATTGGATATTGGACTCTTACATCTACATATGTGTTGGTAAATCCTCTGGCAAATATATATGGAAATAGGCAGCCACATGACGCAATCATACCTAATATAAACACGAAAATCGGATTTGTAACTTTCTGGCGTTTATCCGCATTTGATACTGCACCGATGATTACTAACATAAGGAGCAAAAGTACTGTAAATGGATGATCCACAATAATTCTATATGTTCGCTCTGCCACATCTATCAGGACCTGTAATATCATCCTATGCACGGATGGCCAGTTTTCATTAGTATACTGAGTCTGGCGCACATAATTGCCAGGTGCCAATACTCCTGACAGACCAAAAAGGATAAATACAAATAAAGGAATTGCCTTTTTTAGATTCCTTTTAATATCCTTCACATCAAAGCCAGGCTTATAATATACAACATATAAGAAAAATAGACCCAACGGAATATCCCACATGATATGGTTACTTGCATATATTCCAGTAGCCATCATTAGTATATAATCTTTCTTTTTATCATCTTGCACATACTTAATTAAAAATGCGAAGAATAAAAATAGCATCATGTTAGGCAAGAGGTATGAGCACATACCAACATACCAATTGTAGACCTCTGAATAATAGAAGGTTGAAAACATTACTGCTATGACTATAAGCCTTGTCACTTTAAGCATTTTTTCGCTAATATCAGGAATTACATAAGCAATTATCACTTTTAAGGAATATAAATAGATAACAGTGCTAATCCCAAACCATACCATCATATATATGCCATATAAATGGCCCAAATGAATATGAAGATTTAGCGGGTTAAGGAAAGAGTGCATAAAGTATGCAAAAGTGGTGCCACCACGGTAAAAATAAAAGTATACACTAGTGGACCAAAGGTCATGCCAATATCCTAATGAATTCTCTCTGCCTGTAGCCATAGAAAAATCATCCCCATTAGGCACGGCATAAAACATGCTGTAAAGCATTGGGATTATTAAAATGGCATAACAAATTGCGATTATTAAATTGTCTTTACCTATTAGTTGTCTTTTCTTCATCTACTATTCTAAATTGAGTACAATTGAGCGCACACCGTAATACAGCGATGCGCACTGGTTACAAGTTCCGTACATATATCCTTCCACAGGAGGATCTCTATAGATATCATCCAAACTGGTTATGTAAGAATAATCACACCAAGGTATATCTACCCTATTGATTACCACATCACTGCCTGGTTCTGAGTTTTTCACTTCATCTAAGATATCATTCCAAAATACATTCTTTTCTACAATTAAGTCTGCATGTCTTACAATATCTATAGGTATTAATCTACCGAGGTATCCGTGGTAATTTCCATATAATAATCCTATTACTATTACGAGACATGAGATACCTGCCACGACAGAAGTTTTTATATTAGTTTTGATACACCAACCTATATATTGTCCAAACAAAAGCATCCATAACGCCAATCCGATATATGTAATATAATCTTCGACAAAAAATATTCTGGCATTGAATTCTGTATCCAATTGCTTTTGCAATCCATATACATATGGCAATACGGCTCCACATGCAGCAATATATATTGATACAAAAAACAGAATCAATGTAAGCAAACTGCGTTTCACTTTACCTTTGTATTTAATTCCAATCAAAAACAACAAAATCAATGCAATATCCAAAGCAGGTTTTGAAATAATAGTTGCTCTGGTCCTCAAGAATACTCTGACCGTAGTAACTATGAGAGATGCCCTCATTGATACGTCTTCTAGGCCACCATTTGCCATTCTCTGATGATTGCCTGGCGCTATTACGGTGACAAGGCCTGATATGACAAACAAAGCAATTGGCACTATCCTTTTTATGGCAGATATATTCTCTTTTCTCTTTACCCAGAACACATACACAACATAGAAAAGACCTACTGTTACGCAAAACATCATTCCGCTGCAAACAATTATGCCAAGGACAATCATCCAAATATATGTAGATTTCTTTGGGTTGTCCATATATCTGACGATATAATCCAAGGTGAATAGCATCATCATCAGCATCAATGAATAGCCTGGTGTGCCGCTCCACCAATTATATACGTCAAAGTAGTAGTAACTCGTAAATAGTAATGCAGTAACTAAAAAAGTGGCTACATCAATCACAGGTTTGCTTTCAATCTTTGACAAATCAGCAATCAATCTGCGTATAGCAATAATAGTTCCTACTGTAACAAGTGCAAACACTATAACCATGCATATGCCAAAACTATTGCCCTGATTGTCGAACCAATATAGCGGATTAAAGAGCACCTGGACCAGAATAGCAAAGAATCCTGACTGACCATAGAAATTCATATAATTCCATCCAACCCTATAAATTGACTCCACGGCCCTATTGCCTGTCCACCACTCCAGAGCCCAGGCAAAATCATCATTAGCTGGCATAGAGTAAAAGACAGAGTAAATATATGGGATAAAAATCATGGCATAAAAAATAGCCAGTAGAATCCAATATAATTTTTTGTCTATAAGTTTATTTACAAAAGATTGCATTATAATTCTTTCTCCTGAATGATATATATAGGTCTCTTTTTGGTCTCAAGATACATCTTTGCCATGTATTGACCTAATATTCCAATACATGAAAGTTGAATGCCGGACACCAACAAGATGATGCAAACCATAGATGGCCATCCACTGGTAGGGTCTCCAAATATAATCGTCCTAACAATTATGATAATAATAAATACAAAAGCGACAACACACATTAACAAACCGAAGATGGAAGCTATGGTGAGGGGCGCAGTACTAAAGGCAACTATTCCATCTAATGCATATAAGAATAATTTCCAAAATGACCATTTGGTCTCGCCGGCCACACGCTCCACATTTTCAAATTCTATCCATTTTCTTTTGAATCCAACCCAGCCAAAAATGCCTTTGCTGAATCGGTTGTATTCGCCCATTGATACTACAGCATCCACTACCTTTCTTGTCATCATCTGGTAGTCTCTAGCCCCATCTACAATGTCAGCAAAACTTATTTTGCTCATAAGATGGTAAAATCTGCGAGCAAACCACGACCTAATAGGTGGTTCCCCTTTTCTATCTACTCTGCGAGTACCTACACATTCATACTCGCCAGACTCTAAATATCCTAGCATCTCTGGCAGGAGAGCAGGAGGGTCCTGAAGGTCAGCATCCATTATGACCACATAATCTCCCTTTGCATTCTCTAAGCCAGCATATATCCCAGCCTCTTTTCCAAAATTCCTCGAAAAAGAAAGGTAATGTACTCTGGAATCATTTTTGCTAAGATCTCTTAAAATTGATAATGTGTTATCTTTTGACCCATCATCTATAAATAAGAGTTCTAACTCGACCTGTGGCAATTGAGACTCTATATCCTGTATAGCCTTGTAAAATAATGGAATTGTTTCCTCTTCATTATATGCTGGCACTACGATTGAAAGAAGTTTCTTCATATATGCTCCCTAAATTATCTCCTAATATATCCATTTCAACAGTCGGTTTGCTTCTACGACATCGTAAATAGAGGATATTTTTTTATAAATCAAACTAATAAATTATACCATTAAAAGCTAATTTATTAAAGGATTTACCCTTTTCACATACCCCTAACACATATAATGTAAGATTTTACAATTCTGCCATGGATGCTCAAAATGCAATAAAAAAATTTGCGCTACTATCAATTTGTTCTTTGAACAATATCATAGTACCGCAAACCAATAATTACTCTTCTGATTTATCATTCAATATAGACCGCACCACATACAGTGGCCTATGCTTCACTTCCATGAATATATTACCTATATATATTCCTACCAAGCCAATACTAGATGTCAGCAAACCACCCATCATAAGTATTACCGCAATTGTACTAGAATAGCCAGGAGTAATGTGCACTGTGAAATAACGTACTATTAAAACGATAATATATAAAAATGATAATCCTGTTATTCCCACTCCCAACTTTGCCAGCAGTTTGAGCAATTTGTCAGATTGAGACGTTAAAATCTCCTCTGCCATACGCATCCTTTTCTTAAAATTATATCCTGACACTCCGGCATATCTGTCCTGGTGATTTACATCAAGGATCGCCTGGCGAAAGCCTAGCCATTGCAGATACATAACATAAGCTCTATGCATTTCTCGCATTTTGCAATATTCGTCTACAACCTTCCTCTTTACAATACTAAAATTACAAAGAGCAGGATCATAATTCACATCTGTTGCTAATGAATAGATTTTGTAAAAAATCTTTGATACCAGGATTTTCATAAATGTGTCATGTCTAACAGCACGTCTGGCAATTACAACATCAAAGCCTTCTATTGCCTTATCGTATAATCTAGCTATTTCTTCTGGTTGATCTTGTAAATCACAGTCCATTACTACCACCCAATCACCTGTTGAGTAATCTAATCCTGCTAAAATAGCCTTTATTTGTCCGAAGTTACGAGACATCTCTATTCCAACCACATTCTTATCGCCAGCACAAATCTGCTCAATCACTGACCAAGAGTCCCTAGGACATGAATCGTTTACAAAAATAATCTCATATGATTTACCCATAAACGCAAGGGTTTTTGCAAGTCTTTCGTGCAATTGTGGCAAGGCTTCTGGGCAACCATAAACAGGTACTACAACCGATATATCAATCTTTCTTTTTTCTGCTTCCATTTTTACACCCTTAACTATCTAAGTAAATACACATTAGCCTGGCCATAAGACCTATATATCTCATAGCCTTGATCCTGCATAAATACATCTATAGGTTCATCTACCATAACAATCATATATTTTGACTTGAGATTGTCTATATTCTCCATTATGTAATCATCTAGGCAAGCATTCTGTCCCATGTAACTCGGTATTGCATATAAATCGCTGTGGTATGTAGATAAACTAACCAAAACCGTATTGTCCCACGGCACATCAGTGTTTACCATTGCATCTTCTAGCATGGCTTTCGCATTTTCTATTATGGCTACCTGCGCTGTGTCCTTAGGGGGTATTTTGGAATAAAAACTATCTTGCGACAACCATGTCAAAGCAAATGAGCAAAGTATCAAACCGATAACAATAATCTTTTTTGTCTCTGTAAGGGCAATAAAAACAAGCTCTATGGCTATAATGGTCATTACTTGTCTGGCCCCTTCTTTCGGACTGTATATGAGCCAATTTGCTGCAACAATTGCAGCCTCAGATAAGAATATTAAAAACTGATACATACTCTTTTCTTTTATCGATTTAATAAATCTGTATAAAAGAATAAGGAAAAAGAGCAAGTACCATACGCCTCGCATAGATTCTAGCCTTATGCCCTCTACGATATAAGTTAGGCTTTCTAAAAAGCCCTTGCCCAATCTTTTAATTAGTATGATTGGATTAGTAATCCAATCCGTATTATAGGTATTTATGATGAAAGGTGATGCCATATATGCATTTAGCCATACAAAGGCTCCTATTCCGGCCAGCAATACAATGGCCTGAACTATTGCCCCCTTCATTTTTCCTTTGCCTTTATAAGCAAGATAAATAAGAATTAATGAGAAGGAAGCATAATATCCCCTCATGATAACAAGAATAAATAAAACGACATCAGCAAAAACCAGCCATTTATCCTTGCCATCTCGCTTGTAGGCATAGATAAAAACTACAAGGAGCATAAATAATGCTCCCACTAAACTCTCAGGCGTACATGAAAATATATAACGTAATGTACACTCATATCCAATCCATGCAATACCAGCCAACATTTGCTGTTTGACACTAGGTCTAACCACAATAGTAAATATAACAAAGGCTACTATCCAGACAGACAAATTAAAATATATGGGCGTCATGTAAGTCCAGCCAAATATTTTGCCAACTAGCGCAAATGGATATATAAGAGGAGGAGCCCAAGCCCCCAATCTGCCATAAATTGCAGTTTGCTCACTATATCCAAAATAGCCTCTAGGCAAATTCCAATCTACTAATGCAGCAACTTGATTAAAATATCCTGCCTCGTCATTCCAAGAAGAGGTTGCTATGCACACTTGATCTAAACTAAGTCCATTAAATAGCAAAATCAACACAGTGCCAAGGACAACAGTTAGGATGACAATGAAAACTTGTGGCAGATATTTAATTACAGTTGTCTTATCTGTTTGCATAGAAATCTCTTATAACCTCAATTACTCTATTCCTGTCCTCTTTTGTAAGACCATAGTATAGTGGAAGTCTAGCCAAGCGCTCACTTTCCTTGGTTGTGTAAATATCCTCTCCATGGAATCTACCATATTTCTTTCCAGCAGGAGCACTATGCAGAGGAATATAATGGAATACCAACTGCACATCATGCTCTCTAGCATAAGAAATCAATTGAGTACGCTCCTCCAAATCTTTAGCCTTGATGTAAAACATGTGAGCATTATGACTGCACTCCTCTGGGACAGTAGGGAGTTCAATCTTGCCCTCTGCTGCCAACTCGGAAAATGCTTTGTAGTATTCGTTCCAAGAATTCATTCTGTCATCAAAGATTTTGTCTGCCTGCTGTAACTGAGCATACAGATACGCTGCATTAAGTTCTGATGGCAGGTATGAAGAGCCAGCCTCCACCCATGTGTATTTATCAATCTGTCCACGGAAAAATTTGGCTCTATTTGTGCCTTTCTCGCGGATAATTTCGGCCATCTCTATATCCTCAGGATTCTTTATCAAAAGGGCTCCGCCCTCTCCCATGGAATAGTTTTTGGTCTCATGAAATGAATATGCACCATAATCACCAATAGTACCAAGGGCCTGTCCCTTGTATGTGCTCATTACACCCTGAGCTGCATCCTCTACAACCTTTAGGTTATGTCTTTTAGCAATGTCCATAATGGTGTCCATCTCACAAGATACACCTGCATAGTGTACAGGTACGATAGCAACTGTCTTGTCGGTAATAGCCTCTTCAATCTTTGTCTCGTCAATATTCATAGTGTCAGGTCTGATATCAACAAATACAACTGTTGCTCCTCTAAGCACAAAAGCATCCGCAGTAGATACAAAGGTAAATGACGGCATGATGACCTCATCCCCTGGCTTAATATTGCAAAGCAAAGCGGCCATCTCTGTGGCATGAGTGCATGATGTGGTCAGCAGGGCTTTTTCAGCACCTGTCTTTTCCTCAAACCAAGCATTACATTTTTTAGTGTAATCACCATCTCCGCAAATTTTTCTGTGATCGATTGCATCTTTTATGTAATCTAATTCCGTTCCCACACATGGTGGTACATTAAAATTAATCATTTCTTTCCTCCATAAAGCAAAATGCTTTCATAAATAAGCACAAAGCATTATATCACACAGCAAATTCTATGTCACATATAGTTGCCGCCCCAGCATAAAAGTTGGAAATAGTGTAGGCCCATCAGGGTGTGTGCCCCTAGTGCCAACCACTGGATGGCTATGATAATATACTCTTTTTTCTTTATTACATGATCTGCTATTAAAAGTTTCCGACTGTTTTGTAATAAAACCATAATCGAGGCCATAAACACAAGGAAAAGTCCGCATATATATCCCCAGCCGAAATTACCATGGGCCTCTCGTGGTCCCTTTTCATACAAGACTGCATACATGGTAAAGCCCATGACATAAATCTGCCATGCAAACCTGTAGTATGCCTCTGTCTTTAACTTATCATAATTAAAAATCAGCACGCATATCGGAAATGCTCCTGCCAAAATTATGGCAAGAGGAATGTTGTCGGAATATATACTCCATACTCTAAAAAAACCAAGGCCTATTCCCTTTTCGCTTTCTGATGATGCTGCTCCTGCAAACACTCCTGAATATTGATATAGTAAATCAATAATTGTAGGAATATATGCGCAGGCAAGTATACATGTACTCTTGAAATTAGTTCCTCTAGACTTTATCAGCCTATAAAGCACCACGAGGCCAAAGGCTCCCATGTGAACTATGGTATAACTAGGCTTTGCCATTGTGGCAAGAAGCATGATTACAGAAAATAATATGTAATCCTTGCGCTTTAGTTTCCCTTCTTCATAACCTTTTAGGAGTATCACTCCATAAATAAAGGCCAAAATCATAAAGGGTCTTGCAGCCATATATGTGGCATTGTGCCAAGGATTAGGAGTGGAAACTCCTGCATATCTATAGTTAATTCCTACAGCCTCCAGTTTTTTTGAGTAAAGCATAGATAAGAAAAATAGGCTGAGGGTGGCACCCGTAGCAATAATAGTGGAATCGGTAGTCTTATTGAAAAAGGACTTAGTAATTATCATCGCTAATACATTAAAGAAAACTATTGCAACCACCATTGAAACCGGTGTGTTTTTTATAAACAAATCTATTAGTCCAGCAGTCTTGAATAATACAGGGTATGGAAAATCAAACTTTTCTTGGGTGCCTCTCACTTCATCTATATATGGGCCTATATCAGATAGAAATGTCTTTCCATCCGACATTGCTTGATGATAAAAGAGGTAAGACATTACCATGGCCGACAGGCCTAATGCTAATGCAAAAACTGCTTTGTCCACAAACTTGTAATATTTCCACTTTCTAATTCTTAAAACGCAATCTTTCATAATAGTCCTTTATTATCGCCCCAGTAATATGAATGAGCCCTCCTCATCCACTACTGTCGGATATTCTTCATATATATATTCTGCACTAGCAGAATCTTGAAAAACCTCATATTTAGGGCTAGCTGTATCAATCAGTACATAATCTGCCTTGTTTTCCGGATTCAGTTCCCAATACTGCAAGAGCCTGTCGTTTATATGTGTCCTGGTATAAGCAGATCCAACTCCTTGATGGGCATCTGTGTTTAAATATGCTGTGGAGTTAGATCCAAATGTTACCAGCAAATAGTCGTCCTCTGTAACATTCTCAGTCAGCAGGTCATAGCAAGCCTGATTCATTGGATAATCTGTGTCATCTAAGGCTATTCCTCTATATGCTCCCTCTGTAACATAGGTCCTATGCTCAAATATGTCATTATAACCACCGTTACTCTCTGCAACCCATATTCCCATAAAGAAGAAACTCGTCATAGTAACAGCCCATTTGAGTACATCAAAGCCTTTTCCCCCTACGTCTGCGATACATATCATCGCTAATACTACCGGATAAGACATCAGTCCTGAAACAGCAATACCCTGGTTTGTAGAAAATGCCCATATTAATTGGCATGCTAAAGAAACCCAAAACACAAAATATAGAATCTCCTTTTCTTGAAACTGTGGCAAACTGAATTTTCCAATTGTTGTATACTCTGTTTTTTCGCTATTCGTATTTTCTTTTACGATATATAAGTACCACCAAAAAATTATTAAAGAGGCATATACAAATCTCGAATTACTAATGCTTTCTACTCTTATTAGACATATACCTACCATAAATATAATCCAATAAATAGATAAAATTCTGTACTCGAGACTCTTAGACAGATACCTATATTTTCTAATAACAGCGAAAAGGATGATTGGTAAATAGGCTGTAGCAAAAAAAATCAAATAAGATGCCACCATTTTACCCATACGGATATAAGAAGGCTCAGAATAATCTGAATCCTCCATATATTGAAATTGACTCAAAATATTTGTAAGACCTGACGTGACTTGTAGGAAGCCTAACACCAAACCACCTATAGTAAAACAAGTGACTGTGTAAATCACTATCCCTTTTCCAATTTTAAACCCTTTACGCTGCATTACCAACATTGCAATTACAAAAACAAAAGGGAATAAAATCATTGTTGGATAGCCCAGGATACTAATGCATGTAGCAATTCCCATTAAAGAAAAATATATGTTATTTTCAGTCAAGAAATACCTTATTCCAAAGCATATAAACAAGGCAATGCCAAACTCACAGAATGACTTGTATGAGAAATTTCTATAAGAGATAAATAGCATATAGTAAACGATTGCAGTAAGCAGCGCCCCATCTTTATAATGAGTTTTCCTAATTGTTGCATAAATAAAAATTGCAATTATCAAGCGAACCAACTGATAAAGAATTCTCGTATATAATATGAACCCTATGCCTAAAGGATATATCAATGGCTCTAAAAAATTATAATATAAAGCAAAAATTGGATATGCTAGAATACTCCCGCTCTGAATATATCCCCATTCATCCACAAACATCCTCTTACCCTGGTATATTCCTCTATAGATTGACAAGACTCCTGCTTCATCCATAAAAAAGCCTTTATCTATAAAGTAAAAGGACCATATAACAGCAATGCAGCCTAATAGCCCCATAAGCATTTTTTTATTATTTCTTATGAACTCTCCCATAGACTAATATATTTATTTCTCCTTTTTTCGTCTTCCTGCCACTAAATAATCCCATCTGCCGCTTTCTAATTCCTTTTTATAATCCTCCATCATAATATGATAATCTGTATATTTAGGAGTAAATCCAAAATCCTCTTTTGCTTTTGTCATATCGAACAGAAAAGATGGTGTATTGTTTGGCTTTTCTGGTTTGTAGACAATTTTGCTGCCTTTATCTTTTCCAAATACATCTATAACCGCTCTTGCTTGATCCTCTAAATCAAGTCGTGTACCACTAGTCATATTATAGAGGCCATATGTCTTCTCACTTTTCAAAGCTAGATAAAACGCCTCTGCAACATCCTTTACATAGATAATGTCTCGTTCAATATGGGGATCTCCCCACAGTTCAATATCTTTTCCCGCCATGGCATTTTCAATAAAAGTCTGTATTCCAGACTTGTAATACTTTCCATTTACATAAATAGAAGAATGAGGGCCAACGCCATAAACAGGTGGAAATCTAAACCAAGCACATGACATCCCGTGTTGCTGATTATAATATTCCATAACATCGTTAGATGCGTTTTTTGAAATTACATAAACTGCATGATCCCCTGTATAATTGAAATTTCTAGGCTCACTTTCTTTTATTGCGTATCCCTTTTTCCAAGACTTGGCCACATCAGAATAACTACAGCAATTAATTAGTTTTTTTATGCCCTTTTTTCGGCAAAACTCTAATACATTTATTGTACCAATAACATTTACTCTAAAGTAATCATCCGCATTTTCATCCTTGGTAATATCTGTAGTAACATTGGCTGGCAAAAGCCCAGCTAATAGAATAACTCCATCTATATTTTTATCTGAAAGAGCGTCCAACGTTTCCGGTCTTGTAATGTCCACCTCCGCAAATTCGGCTCCCATTTTTTCTAATTCTTTTCCAAACTCTTTATTTCGTCCTCCGGCTATAACTTTTTCACCATGCTTAATCAAATTTTCGACGGTATAATTTCCAATAAATCCAGTTGCACCTATTACTAATATCATTGCTTCTACCTTTCTTTAACAAGCGTTGTTGTTTTATAATACCATATCACGCCAGTTTAATCCAAAAAGCACTACATCGGCTTTTCATTCATTAAAAAAGCAAGTCCCTAACTTAATGTGTCGAGACTTGCCTCTTTAATTTCTTACTCTCTTTTACAACCTTGAGCGATCAAGCATTGGTGTATAATTGTATGTCTGAATTGGATATGCACCTTTCTCAGGTCCTGTCTGACCCTTTACAAAATCATATACAGAATATACATCTGTGTTTGCACGATATGCTGCATATAATGATGGAATTGGCCTTGAAGCCCACTCATTTGAGTGTGTGCAGTAGTACATATACCAAGCAACAATGTCATCACCAAGCACTGGCTGTAGGTCATAGTTGCGTGACGCAAATGCACTTACATTGAACCCATCGCTAGGCATTCTCTCTTCCCAGATGCCAAATGTAACAAAGTGTGTGTACAGAGCCATTGGGTCATCACCAACAACCTTTACTACATCCTGATTAGCCTTTGCGTAAAAATCAGCATCAAAGAGTGTGTAGATTGTCTGAATCTCCTCCGCTGTCAGGGCTCTCTTCTGTGTCTCAGCATCAGCGTGTACCTTTGCAAAACTTGTGAAAGAAAAGGCAGAGGTAGCAATTACTGTAGCAAGTGCCAGTGAAAGCACTTTTGCAATTTTAGATCTTTTCATAAAAGCCTCCTAGATTTATTTTCATAAACTGTTTTAATTATACACCAAGTATATTGAAAAATCTGTTAATTTATTTAGCATTTATATAATCCTGATACAGCCCCTCAATGTAGGCCTCGTTATAGTACTCTGACTCTTCCCTTGCCACCTGGCTGAGGATATGGTCTATATCCTTCATAGAAAGGTCAGGTTTTCCCATGAGGAACTCTGGGTAGGTCCTGTGGAGTTTGTAATATGCGCTCATGGCATATGGCAATTTGTATCCCCACTGGTATTTCTCCTGGAGAGGTCCTATTTCATTTGTGATGGCATCATAGATTGCATCCAGATTGTAGTCTGTACCATACTTGTAATTCATATACTCAGCAATCTGCTCTATCTTTAGGTTGCCTGGGTCACGTCCCATTCCAAGCACAGAGCCATCGATTACAATATTTCTCTTTGGATCTGCCATCTCTGTGACACGCTGTGCCATTGTATATGCCTGCCCCAGATTTTCATGGAGATGAACACCGATTGTAATGTCTTTGTCTAGATTTGCCTGAACTAACTCAAACCTATGACAAAACTCTTCCATCCTAAGCACACCAAATGTGTCTACGATAGACATTGCATATGGGTGGACCTCATTGATTTTTTTTATTAAATCGCAATACTCTGCGTCTGTATATACAGAGCAATTTACAGGATTCATAAATACCTTGTATCCTTTAGCAATTACAGCCTTTGCCTGGTCCATAGCCCAATCAATTAGTTTGCGCTTGAAGATGATACGGACATACTCGATGCTACCGTCGTAATCCTCGATATGGTCCAGCAGATTTTGCTTTTCAATCATGACAGAAAATTTTGACTTGCCGTATTTGTCCTTTGGAGGCAGGATCTTTTTTACATCATTCATAGAATAGAATCTGGTGTAATCAGAACTCAGTTCCTCATCCCACATAAATCCTACCTCGATAATGTCTACTCCCGCATCCACCAGGTGGTTTACTGTATTTTTGATTGTAGCCTCGCCGTAATTTCCGCCAGTCAAATGTCCGCCGTCACGGAGGGTACAATCCAATAGTCTAATATTGCTCATATATAACCTTTCTATGTACTATAAAACAATTCCAGCATCCACTATCTGCTGCCAGGTGATAGTGCCAATTAATTTATTGTCATTATCCACAACAGGCAAAGAGATGATGTTTGCCTTTTTCATAAATACCAAAGCTTCAATGGCCAATTTGTCTGCCTCAACTGTCTTTGGAGTCTTGGTCATTACCTCATCAATATCTGTATTATACAGGTCAACTCGTTTTTCTACAAAACGTCTTATGTCTCCGTCTGTAATTACGCCGCAAACCTTGCCCTCGTCATCAACTACCGATACCAGCCCCAGTCTCTTCCGGCTAATCTCTGCGATGCCTTCCATAAGTGTAGAATGTACAGGCACTGATGGGATATTGCCATCATTTGCCATCAAATCTCTTACCTTGAGAATCAGTTTCTTGCCCAATGCTCCTGCTGGATGGAACTTTCCAAAATCCTGCTCTGTAAAACCATAGATGCCGCTGGCAACAACAGCCAGCGAATCACCATAGCACAATTCTGCTGTGGTAGATGATGTAGGTGCCAGCCCCATATAGCAAGCCTCCTCAAAATGAGGCAGGACCTGTACTATGTCTGCCGCCTTTGCCAATGTAGAATTGGCATTTGCTGTAAGAGCAATCAGTGTGGCTCCTATCATTTTGATGTTTGGCAATATATCTATAATCTCATCTGATTCTCCACTATAAGACATAGCGAGAACTACGTCGTTTTCCGAAATCATACCCAGGTCTCCATGCATTGCCTCACCTGGATGGAGGCAAAATGATGGGGTACCAAGGCTG
The DNA here is from genome assembly GCA_024684955.1 of Pseudobutyrivibrio sp. GTDB lineage: Bacteria > Bacillota > Clostridia > Lachnospirales > Lachnospiraceae > Pseudobutyrivibrio. Next base: position 38,861 of record JAIKWH010000066.1, on the reverse strand, counting down.
GAAAATGTGGCAGCAAGTTTTTGAGCCACATGTCCCGGTTTGCCCATGCCTGTGACAATGAGTTTGCCCTGGCATTTGGTAATTGTATCAAGTATCTGCAGATAGGTATCATCTAGTGCATCCCTGGTCTTTTCCAAGGCTGCTATCTCTTTATCAAATACCTTTCTTGCCTCTTTCAAATAGTCTCTTGTTTCTATTGCCATTAGAATTCCTCGCCCTTTTCCTTTTTCATCTTGTACACAAGGTCTGCCAATTCAAAATCCTCGGCATAATCTATATCGATAGCCTCGATTTCCTCTACCTCGCACATATATGGGTTTGGCGATGTACGAGAATGGTTGCGAAGGAATGAGTCTCTGGTAAATACAAAGGTAGATGTAGTCTCGATAAAGAATGGCTCCATGTCCTGTGTGCGTGGTGGGTTAAACAAGTCAAAATTGAGAGGCTCTCCACCCTTCCAAAAGAATGTCTGCATTTTTTTAGCAGTAAATGCTGACTCATACTCTCCACTTTTTACATGGTCTACGCAGTCTTTTATATGAGCCACCTTTACAAGTGGTGTTGTAACATGCTCTAAGAGATATACGTCTGCCTCTACAGTCTTAACAAACTCCTCGTAGATAAGACGACCCTTTGTAGTCTTCTCATCCAGAAATGCTGGACGCTGAAGGAATTTAACACCCTCTGGTAAATATGGGATGATGGCCTCATCAGAGCAGTATACATATACTTCGTCTACTGTATTGTCGTCTAATAATTTAACCAATTTGTTTAAAACCAATTTGATCAGTGGAGTGCCATCATAAAATTCCTTTATATTTTTGCCTGGCAATCTCTCATTATTAAGTTTAATTGGAACAAATGCTACTGTCTTCATATCTACTCCTTTAACAAACAAGAATCTATATATCTACATATCTTTTCTAAGGAACCTGGTTCAAACATTCCGTCTGGATCTACCTTGCCAGCCTGATCTGTTAGAATCAAATCTGCTACCTGGTCTGCCCTTTCTACAAGAGGCACACCCTTTTCCTTAATAAAATACTCCATATTAATGGCTGTGTCACCAAAATTAAGCAGTATTGTCTGGCATCCAAATCCTATACCCTCCCAAACAGAGGCGGTGCGGGCACTTACTACATATTTGCTCATGGCCAGATATTTAAAGATGTGATTTTCGTTGTTGTCGATTATCTCCAGTTTTTTACCTGCCAACCAAGGATAATTCTCCTTGTAAGTCTTGTATTCTCCAGGATGGAGTTTATATATAATCCTGTATTCATCCCCCAGTCTATCTGCCAGGTCTGCCGCCACTCGGCTAATGTCCTTGCCCTCAAACAGGGTGGATATAATGCAAATGGTCTTGTCGTCCTTTGGATTTCGCTCCTGATAATGGGCTCTTTGCCTTTCAAAAAATGGAAAGCCCACAGTGATCATATTTATATTGTCAGGCAAGTGAACTATTGGCTCCTGAGTATGAGAGTATATCAACTCATCATCAGGCAGTTCCTTTAAATGATCCTCTGGATTGTACTGCATAGGAGTGTGGGTTGGAAACGCAAATCCATGGGCATATTCAGCCACCCTGATTCCCCTCTCATGTCCTAGCAGGGACATGGCGTAACTTTCCATAGTGTAATAGCAAATCTCTATAATCAGTTTTGGATTGGCCTTATCTAATATTTTGCCGCAATATCTTTTTGTAATATCAATGTAGTAGATTCTATCTACTATCTCCTCTATCATTTGGTCTTTTATATCTACGCCAAACTCTGAATGTATGGCATCAAACACTGGGCCTAATTTTTCAGTTACACCTGCAGTTCTTTTCTGCCTTTTTTTAGTATTAAATTTTTTTGATAATTTCACCGCCAGGTTGGTTTGAAACGCCACCCTATCAGTGAAACAGACATTGTCCATACCATTTGGCAGACAATGCCCATGATTCTCTGGGTGCTCCAAGATTACGCTCTTGTATCTCTTGGCCACCTCGTCACAATATATGTCCTCATAGATGCCTGTATCTGCATTTTTGGTCCTGCGGCCATTTCCTACAAAAAGCACATCTACGTTTTTTAGTCTAGATGGATAAGGCTTTAATGCGTTAAAAGCCATCTTTATCAACTCTGTTTTAGATGACCCATCACCAGAATTTTCTGTGGAAATGTTTTTATTTCCCGCAGCCTTCTTTTTAATAGCATTGTGAATCTCATATCGATAAAGGGCCCAAATGTGGAGCCCCTCCAATTCGATAGAATTACAATTATGCTCTCTTTCAAATTTTAGAAAATTATCTATTGTTGGTTCCATATTATTTGTTTTCAAAATCAGCCATAATCTGATTAATCTTTGTATTGTCTCCCCAAACTGCCTTGCTGTCATATGGTCTATCTGGGAAGGTGCCGTATGCTAACTTGATAGCATAATTATTGTCAGAGATAAATTTTTCAACCCTGTCTGCCAATTTCATAGGATGACCTGTACAGCATTCGATTATGCCAAGAATATCATCCTGCATGCATGATTTTGCCACCTGGTCGCAGAATAGGTCATAGTCAGTAAAATCAAATTGATTCTGGCCAGATGTAAACGGGAATGTCTCATCCCCTGCCTCTGCTGCTGCAGTAAGCTTTGAAAAGATGCTGCAGCCCTTATGGGTATTACCTACGATATAGTAGCCTCTAAGCCACTGGAGTTTGACCCCAGTTTCCTTGCAAGCAAGTCCTGTTGCAAGGCGAAGAGCATTTTTTGCAATACCATATAAAGACTGTGGATGGCATGGGCTGTCCTCTTTGATACATCCCTCCATAAATCCTATCTCATGCATGGTGCCCATGACACACATCTTACGGATGCCGGCATGGCACATCTTATTTACAAACTCAAAGTGACGTGGCAGGTCCAGCATATGGTTTTCTGAGGCGTGTCTAAATCCATCACGCCAAGCCAAGTGGATTACCACGTCTGGTTTGTCAAAATATGTATATGGGTCCTCCAGGTCAAAGAGGTCTGCGTCTATCTTTTTTGCCCTGTCATCTACATCAGCAGTGTGAAAATCTGTAGCAATAACTTCTGCTCCCAGATCCAGCATGCGCCTCACCACACCTTGCCCAATATAACCATTAGCTCCTGTAACTAAATATTTCATAAACTTCCTCTCGGTGCCATCCAACTCTCTCATGCTCCCGAAGGTCACCGCCCATAAGAAGACAATGTAGGCACCTACTTATAATTTAATGATATGTAATATGTATTCTACTAACGTTATCTAAACAAATTGTCGAGCCATGCGTGGATGCTGTAGTGGCTACGTTGGGTTTCGTCGCCTACGTATGGGGCGTCAAGCCAGTGGCGGCCTGGGAGGACGAATGCACTATAGTCTCCTGTGGCCTCTGCCCTATCTGCCTTGGTAGGCAAGTCTTCTAGTATCACATGACTCTCTTTATTATAAAACTCGTAATCTTTTAAATATATGTTATTTGTTACCAATTTTCTGCGGATACCTAGGGTTTCCATGGTACGCATTGTAAGTCCCTGCTGCTTTTCGTGAGCCAAATCAATGACTGCACGAGATGAAAGCACCAAATCTCTGATTTGGTCTGCAGTAAAGGAATCAAAGGTGACAATGTCCATATCCAGGTTGCTAACCTCGCCAGGGTTTGTCAACTTTTTGCCCCTATATACCTTTGGATCTAAAACAATCTTTAGGCAAAGTTTCTTGTCAGGATTTGCCTTGGCAAAAGCCTTAAAATACCTATATCTAAATGGAAACCAGGCTGATACAGATACATAATCGTATTTATACTCAGTTACTTCGTCCAGCCTTGCAGCATCGAATTCGTCAGAGTAAAACAGGGGCAGCAATTCGTATTTTAGATTGTCATCTGCCTGTGACAAAGAATCCTTTGCGTCTACTGAATCAAATGTGGCTCGTCTATCAAAATTCCGGCCTAACTCTCCCTTATGACGGAGGTTTGCAAAGGCATCCCAGGAATAATAAATAGTCTTGGCTCCTGCTTTTAGGGCATGGAGTTTTATCTCATGAATCACCAAATCAGTTAAAACATTTCCTCTTATAACAAGGAGATAATCGTAACCCTCAGATGGTTTTTCCTCTATAATTCTTTTTACTAATTGCCTATTAAACTTGCCAAAGGCATCCTGCAGATGAAATATCCCCTCCAGTTTTTTTGTCACCAAAAATTTAGTCTTTTCAGGCTCCTCGTCATAAAATACTGGATTGGCTCCTCTGGCAATTAAATCAGCCTTCATCTTTGCCTGATAAGCATAAAATTTTGGCATGACAATTAATATGTTTTTATTTTCCAGGTCTATCTGGTATTCAAAATCTGTCTTAATCATAATTTATATTTTTTATAATCACTGTAATAACCAGCAATTATTTATTTAAATTACTTATAGTCTCCTCTGCTTCCTTTCTGATTATTTCAGGATTGAAAACCTTTCGGAATCTATAATACTCCACAGGTCTGCCACCATACTCGCGGAAACTATGGTTGATTTGTTTTACTACACTGCCCTCAAAATCAAATTTCAGACCCTTGTCATGAGCCTTTTCAATTGACTTGTGCACCAGGGCATCATAGGTCTGTAATCTAGAGAATTCTGGTACAGGACCACCTGCATCCAGGTACAGGCTCTCGTCATCCCAAAGCAAGAAAGAAAGAGACACTACATTATCCTCTGCGTCAAAGGCACAAAATACCTCCCCTGCGTCGTGATCATAGGCAGCCTTGTATACCCTATTCCATTGCTCTCTAGTAAATGGCACTGGCAAATCCTGGCGGGCAAATATCTTTTCATGCTCTGTGTAAAATGTATCAGCATCGATTGTGCCAAAATGGTCTACATTCTTTTCGCCCTTGCGAATCATATTTTTGTATTTAGAGGAAATATTCGCATCTACCCTTTCCATGTCAGATGTATCCTCGATGACATAGGTATATCTAGGTATGCATGAATATCTATGCCAGAAAAATGGCAGGAAATTCTGATACTTGTATTGGAATTGCTGCTCATAAATATCCAAACCAAGCCCCTCGATGAATTCTATTGCAGCATCGCATATTTCCTCCTCATAAGAGGCCCTCTTTGCAAGAGACTGCGGATCCTTTGGGTATGAAACAATAAGGCCATTTGTCTGGGTAAGAGGTGGCTTTGTAATACGCCTCACCCCATTTTTATCCTCCAGGTAATATGGCAATACAGCCCAAATGCGGCCGCCCTTTTCATATACCCACACATCCCAATTCTCTGGTCCTACAATGGCATCAAGCCACCAAGGCTGAGAATATATGCATACATAATTTTCCTGACAAAATTTATCAAATAATTCTTTATTAGTCATAATAACTCCAGATATAAAAGTGCAGTTGTTGCCCTTACTTTTATTCTTTATTTTCTTTCTCTTCCACGTTCATAGTGCTTTTAATCGTATACTGGGATGTAGAATTTTGCGACAAATAAATACGTCCTACATATTCTCCCAGCATACCTAGCATAATCATAATCATTCCAAATGCTACTAGCATAATATCCAGGATTGATGCATAACCCATTGGCATCTCAGGGTCTAGGAAATGCTGTATTAGCAAAACAATCGCATATACAAATCCTACAAAAGCAAAAATCAATCCCAGTACAGATGCCACACGAAGAGGTTTTACTGAAAAGGCTGTAAAGCCATCCAGCCACAGTTTTAATGACTTTGAAAAAGTAAATCCGCCTCCATTGTCATCCGCCCTTTCTCTTTGATCCATGAGGACCATTTGCACATTGTGGGTGACCGAAAGAACCAGACCATCATAATAAGGGTAAGGGTTGTTATATCTAGTCATTTCTCTGCTAACAAATTGTTTCATAGCGGAGAAATTTTCTATCTTAAAACCTTTTGGCGGAGCCATCAAAAACTCTACCATCTTCATATTTACCCAACTGCCAAATCGTTTAAAAAGACTTTCCTTTTTAACAAAATAACTGGCAGAAACAAAATCGCATTCATCATTAATAAGCGGTGATAGGAGTTTCCATAGTTCTGGCATAGGGCTTTGACCGTCATCATCCATATCCACTATATAATCGCCAGTGGCATACCTATGGCCAGCCATTACCGCTGTATATTTGCCCTTGTTTTTAGCAAACTCTACCAGTTTGATCTTGGAATCCTGGGCGGCAATCCTGTGCAAAACCTCTGATACATTATCAGGTGAGTAATCATTTACACAAACCACCTCGTAATCATAGTCCGGCCTTTGGGCTACAACCTGTCTAATCTCTTCAATTACTTGTTCAATTGTCTCCTCACTCCTATAGCAAGGTATAACAAAAGAAATAAGTTTTTTGTCCATCGCTTTTCACCGTTTATATTATTATTTTTTGTAAATCCTTCTAGCAATAACCTCGTAATCAAACTGCATCTTTGCAAAGGCAAAAGACTTTGCCTTGGTCTGCTCTAATACAAGCCTATTGTCTGTGATTTGTTTGAATACATCTACCATGTCATCAACTGTTTCTACAAAGAAATAGTTGTGGCCATCACAGTCACTATAGGTCTCATCTTTGTATGTTTTGTGTGGGAATGTCATGTTGGCACATCCACAACACATGGCAGTTTCAAAAGTAGAAGATTGTGATCCAGGCTGGCAATACAAATCTGTGCCTGCCAAAAATGCCTCGATTTCTTTGTTGACTTTCCATCCCATAAAATGAATTCTTGCGTCCGACTCCATCAATGAGCGAAGGCTTGGTGCCATATCATCAGGTATTGATCCAAAAACAAAAAGTGCCATTCTTGGATCATCCACCTGCCTAAAGGCCTCTATCAAATCTGCAGTGCGTTTGCCTGCAGACAGTTTGCCGGAGTGGGCCATTATTATAGCGTCCTGTGGCAGGCTGTATTTATCAATTATATCCTGACGGGCTTTTTTTTGCTGCTCTGGGGTATAGATGATACCTCCTATAGCCATAAATTCCATCTTATCCTCTGGCATGTTATAAATGGCTTTGAGCCAATCTTTCATTTGGACGCCGAGATAAAGGACTTTATCTATCTCGGGCAATGCCTTGTGGACGAAGTGGCCATGTACAATCTGATAAAATGCCTTGCTGAGCCATGTCATAGCAGTAGTTGTAAAATCTGCATGGTCATCTACAAAAAACAGGCAATCTGGATGGGCCTTGCAATAATCTGCCACATCCATCAGTTCGTATCCATTACATCCGTGAAAAAGGATTGAGTCTGGGCCTATCTCCTCTAAATACTTTTTTAACTTGCGACATTTTTGAATCTTTTCAGTAATCTTGTCGCTAAAAAGTACCCTATCCCATTCCAATCGAATGAGACGGACTCCATTTTCCATTATTCTATCTTCTTCCTGAGTTTTGACTAATTTGCCATTTTCATAATGGAAAACATCTGTGATAACAGTAACGTCATGACCATCAATAGCGTTTCTCTCAGACAAGACATTTTCCTGATATAACATCTTTTCAGTTAAATGTGCGCATAAACAAATATGCAATATTTTCATGATTTATATATCTCCAAATAACTTTTATACATGGCCACATTATCATACCTATTAACGGCGTATTCTCTTATCCTTTCGGAAGAATGTCCCCTTGATAATTGGGTCTGTATAGCATCTTTTATATCCTCTATAAGTGCATCATAACCTACACTATCTGCCTTTACAAATATGCCAAATGGCTCATCGGCTGTTTCTTTGGCTCCCCCATCATCGATTCCCACAATAGGTGTTCCACAGCAAAGAGCCTCTATACAGGTAGTGGGAAAGTTTTCACCTCTAGAACAAATCAAAAACAGATCAGCCAGTGTATACCACCTAGCCAATTCCTCTTGGTCCTTTGTCCTTTTAATCATCTGCACGTTGTCAGATATTTTTTTTGTTTCTTTTGCCCCTATGAGTACAAATTGGACCTCAGGTAGGGTCTTGGACACATCTAATATTGTTTGTCCGCCTTTTTGTACATACATAATGTCTTCAGCAACAGACAGGATAATTTTCTTTTCTGGCTCTATATCATAAGCCTCTAGTAGACTTTTGACATCTTTTCTTGGATAAAAGAGCCCCTTTGCGTCTATGCCATTATTAACTACTCCAATTGGTCTGTTTCCTAAAAATGTATCTGCAGTTTTATTAGCAAGCCAACTTGATGGAGTTACTATTTTTTTAATTTGCAAACCATCCAGTTCTTGCTTCTTTTCTTTCAGCAGTTCAACTGTCCTATCAAAGAACCAGGAGTTAATATACCTGTGCATATAAGGGCAGTGTCCACAACCCTCTTTATACCTTTCGCAATCAAAGGTCACACCACACTTTCCTGTAAACATATATGAACAGTGGAAAGTCCACACTACTGGAATTTCTTTTTTCTTGAGATAATCTAATAATTCACCCCTATTAACAAAGTAGGCATGTAATTCGTGGAGGTGGACCAAATCTGGTTTAACCTCCTCTATAAAATCTAATAGTCTTTTTGTAGACCTAGGAGAATAGCAAGCATTTTTGCCTGTAATGCGCGCTTTTAGGGCATGTATCTTTGTCTCTGAGTCTATGCCAAATTTGTAGATGCCAGGCTCATTTATTTCGTCTCCACGGCCGTATGCTATGTATGCCTGGTGGCCATCTGCATTGAGATGCTTGTACAGTTCATAACATATCTTTCCAGTGGAACTATATTTGCATGTGTTATTTATGAATAAAACTTTCATCTACATTCCCTAATTGTCTTGATTTTCCAGTGAATCCAAAATCTCATCGGCTGACACTACCTTGTCAAAGCCCTCTGTGCTCTCCTTTTTGAATACAATCCTGATAGTCATGAGAATCAGTTTTATGTCCAAAAGGAAACTATAGTTTTCTATATACATTAGGTCTAGCTTTATCTTGTCGTAGGCTGATGTATTGTATTTGCCATATATCTGAGCATAACCTGTCAGGCCGCCCTTTACCTTGCTGCGGAATTCAAACTCCGGTATAGCCTTGGTATATTTTTCAACATGCTCTGTGCGCTCAGGTCGTGGTCCTACTATGGACATGTCCCCTTTTATGATGTTGAAAATCTGTGGCAATTCATCAATACGGGTAGCCCTGATAAAATGGCCTACCTTTGTGATTCTATCATCATCATCTGTGGCAGGGCGCTGGTCAGCATCCTCCACCATAGACCTAAATTTTAAAATGTCAAAGACCTTGCCACCCTTTGTCACTCTGGCCTGTTTGTAAAATACAGGGCCATGGTCCTCCGCCTTTATTGCAATGGCAACAATAAGCATAAGAGGAGACAGGATTACTGCTGCAATGCAGCATAAAATTACGTCAAAAAATCTCTTTACAAACTCCTGCTCTGGGGTGAGGCCTCTTGTGTTTATGCTAACCAGGGGAGTGTCAAACTGGTGAATCCCCTCTCCACCAGAGATGATTACGTCAGAAATCTTTGGTGTGATATAGGTCTCTATCTCATGCATGTAGCAATATTTTAAAAGGTCATTTCTATCCTCTGCGCTGACGTCAGAAAGGACTATACCGTCGTAGTCATAGAGCATGTCGCAGATATTGGAAAGACCCTTGTCTATGCTGACAATATTTTTGATATTGTAACTGTCAGCACGAGTATCCATTTTTAGTTTTAGGGCTACAGACTCCTTGTTGCCATATACCATCAGGAGCTTGCTAGCCTTTGAATGACTATTGTAAATAGAAAAGAAAATGTAAACAGCAATAGCCGAGATGGCAAAATCAATTAGGGTAAGCCATGCAATTGGTCCAAAAGGGATCATCCTGTTTGCCATCAGCGACAACTGCAGGTATGTAATCACATTAGAGATGACCAGGGCAATCCACTGAGAAAAGAGGACGTCTGCCATCTTTAATATGCCATATTTGAATCCCTCACACAGGTGTATTATTACTAGGGTAAGGATAAAATACACTCCTGCTAGCACGTATTTGCCTCGACCTAGGATAGGGAAAAAATACTCCTTATCAAATATCTGGTATTTCCAAATAAAGTAGTAGACCAAAGTAAGGATTGCTAATTCTATTACTGATTCAATTTTTCTGATTGTGTTTTTGTTTTTCATAGTTGTCTTATCCAACCGTTTTCCTTACATAATAATACTTTGAAAAAGACTGCTGCATCAAGTTGCCTGTGTCAACGCTCTCCTGTATAAACCTCGGCAGGACCTCATCATATTTTATCTCTAATATATGCTGTCCCACTGGCAGAGCTGGCACTGCATCTATTCTGTCCTTATAAAAGTCAGATATATTTTTGCTGCCCCTTAGGTTTGTATCAAAGGTTATTCTCACATTTCCTGTCGGATATGTAAATGCCAACCTATGATATTCCACTATACATTTAGGAATCATATGTCTGGCCTGCATCTGGGGAATCATGAGATGAGCCTGACCATCTAGGTAGGCATCGCACTGGTCCTTGGTCAGTTCCCACATGTCCTTTTTGTTTAATCCGTTGCTTTTTGATTTTTTCTCCAGGCGGATAAAATCAGAGTTTGCCTCATAGGTCCTAATTCTATATTTGGACCTTTTGTCCACACCAGCTAGGTTGTCCGCCACGCATGAATCCTCATAGTCATCAAAATATACAGACCTGATTAGGTATCCATCATCTCCGTGATAGGCGTCCAATTCCATTATTGGCATTAGTCTATATTTAATTCTCTCCAAAGTTTCCTCAGATACCAGAAACTTTAACTCATGTCTCCACTCCATCTATTAGTCCCTGCTGGCAGAATCATGATAGAGAAGTGTGGCTGTGGTAACTCCTGCCACCTCAGAAATAGCCTTTACCAGGCCTGCCTCATCCTTTGGCTTTACTGCCACGATCATATCCATACCATCTTTTCTGATTGTACGAGAATCCACTCTCACATTTGTAGCATTGGCATTTAATACTGCCATGATATCAGCCTCTGCATCTGGTCTATCTGCATTGATTACCATAAGTTTGCTAGCCTTTGCATTTGGAATAAACTGTAATAAAAGCATTCCTATTGTTGCGCAAAGAGAAACCACTATAGAGAGTTCGAATAATCCTGCTCCATTTATAATACCAATACCTACTGACCAAAAGAGGAATAATAAATCCATAGGTCTTTTTATAGCGGTACGGAAACGCACAATAGAAAGAGCACCAACCATACCAAGAGAGATAACAAGGCTGGACTGCATAGCAAGGACGATACCTGCTGTAATCATAGAAATGATTGCAAGGGCAATATTAAATTCCTTGTCATAAAAGCCTTTTCGATTAACAAGTCTATATACATAAAAAATGTAAAGTGCTATCAAAAATGTAATAAGCATTGTGGCTGCTATTCGTGTTGTTGTGATATCCGCATAATTAAAGCCTTCTAATACTGATTTTTTAATAGTGTCTGCAAATGTCATTAGTGATTCTCCTTATAAAATGTGCTGTAATATTCATCTAAATATAATAATCTATTTTCTATAAATGCATATATGTAATCATCGTCCCAGCCTGCAGCCGACTCCGGCCACTTGTTATAATTCCTCTCATAGGCTCCTGATTCATGCAGGTATGCATATATTTCCGCTGTTTGGTTTTCTAGGCTATCTTTTGTAATAATATCCTCTCTTAGGTCAAGCCATCTCATGTATAGGAGTTCTGAGGCATCGACTGGATTGATATTACAAAATGTCCTCATATCCCAGGGCAATTCCTCATAGGCGTAATTTTCCTCTGTAAAGAAAACCCCAGTATCTGCAATGGCCTGTCCCCAGGTTACATTTTCATCCCAAGGCAGGGACTGAAAATTATATGTCCCATCATCATTCATCCTACAAATGTGATATATGTTTTTTAGGCGATTGTCTCTGCCACACACCATGTTGGAAAACAGGGCAAAATCTACTGCTTGGTCCAGGTCCAAAATGGAGCAAGCATAATCGTAATCTGATTCTCTGGTGGAAAAAACTGTAAACCAATCACAGATTGGCAGATAGTCTGCCACCTCCCAATCATCGGGCCACTTTATATCTGTGGACCAATCCATAACCTCCTGTGGGGTGGTTGGTGTAGAACCACTGATTGTCTTATATAAAATGTCACCACTTTTTAGGTGGAGTTTCTTTTTGTCATATCTGTCTTGGAGCCCATAGACTCCCATGTACTGGCCATCTATGATGACCTCTATATATTCTTGGTATATGCCATTGTCATATTCTATTTTGTTATTGTCGGCGATCTGATTCCAAAGGTTATAGGACAATTGATTGTGAATAAGTCCTGCATCATCATATAATGCGTTCATATTCCAATCGTCATCTTCATCCATGCCAAGGAGAGCATATTTGCCATCCTCTAGATGAAACCGCATGCCCTTTTTAGGATAATTCAGTGATGTGGCTCCCCTGTATTTTACAGATGCCTCATCTTCTATGTATGGTCTGTCTTTATCAGTTGGATTCCAAATGCAAATCTGGCTTTTCCATCCATCCTCATCAGCAAATTTGCCGGCGTCTTCCTCTAATGTATCCATTGTCATAAGAGGCATGCCTGTATAGATTAGGTTGGATTTAAAATATGATGTCAAATCCACTTGGACAAAAACAGTAAAAACTTTGCCCGATGCTATGGCTTCTTTTAATTCCCTGTCCTCATCTGTCAGAGAATCTAAATCTATGGATACATAAAATGTATTATCCTCCTTGGCATATGCCACTGGATTATCATTATATGTATACTCCTCTGGTCTAGGGTCTACCTCTTTTAGTTTTGAGAAAAAGAGGTTTGGGACATTATCCTCTTGGATTAGCACCTGATGTCCTATGTCAAAATAATCCCACAGGAATACTATAACCAGGGCGAGAATAGATACTATAAATAGAATTAATTTGTTATTTTTCATACCACATCTCATCTATTACCGGTATCCTCTGCTCTACAAAATCGTATATATACTGGTCGCTCCACTGGTCTGCCCCATTAGGCCATCTCTTGTAATTTCTGTCGTAAGCACCTGAGTCGTGTAAATAATCCAGGTTAGTATCCAGGATGCTTTCTATATTTTCTACTGTGATGATGCCATCATCCCTGAGCCTAGTCCATCTGCTAGAAAATAACTCCTGGGCTCTTGCCTCATCCATCTGGTACAAGGCCATGCCAAAATCAGTCTGGAGGGGATAGTCCACTGCCCCCTCTGTTTGGGTGACATAGTTTGTTGTCCCATCCAGTGATGAATTTAATCCCCAGGTTATATTTTGGTCCCAAGGAATGGACTGTATTTTATAGTTGCCATTCTCGTCATTTCTGATTACAAAAACAATGTTTTTGCGGGCAGAATCATATCCTGAGGTAAGGGTGTTGAAAATGGTGTAGTCAATGGCATTAATCTCATCCACCATATCCATAGCCTCATCAAAGTCTCTACAGCCTACCTCTGTCCAAAAACTACGGCACCACTCATACATAGGCTCTGTCATCTCTATAGTGCCTGCGTCTGGATATTTCATGGAAAATGTCCAGGTCAGCATAGTGACTATGTCCCTAGGCACCTCTCGGCTAAAGGTCTTAAACATTACATCATTTTCATCCAGACCAAGCCTATTCTTGTCATACCTCTCCTGGATAGCACACACTCCATAATAGGATCCGTCCAGGATAATCTCTGCATACTCCTGGTCGATAGCGTAGTCGTTTCCAGACTCATGAGTGGCAGCAATCTGATCCCACAGTTCATAGGACAATTGATTGTGGACTAGACCAGGGTCATCATATATTGCATTGATAGCCCAATCGTCCTCGTATTCCATGCCAAGGACTGACATCTTGTCCTCTAATTCTATCCTATATCCCTTTTTCTCAAAGTTGATAGTGGTGGCGCCCCTATATTTTGCCTTTACCCCTGTGGTCTCATAAGAATATATCCCCTCCTGCCAAGAGGCAAAAGCTATGTTTCCATTCCAGGCCTCACTGCCATTCCAATCCACTGGCTCATCCCGGTTTAAATCCATAGTTACTAGTGGCATACCTGTCAGGACTAAGTTGTAGGAAGCGTATTTATCACCTTTAACAGCATAGAGGCGGTAGGTCTTGCCATCTGCTATGGCCCCTGTTTTGTCATAGAGGCTGTCATCTCTTGCCATGTATAAATCTATACCAAAATCGCTATAGACCCTACCCATCCAATTGTCCGCCTCCATAGGCTGACTAATATAAAATGTACCACTAGCCATATCATATGGAATGTCATAATCCTCATATTTAATCTGAGAAATAAGGTCAGGGTCATCTCCAGATATTTCAGTTTTCCCAAGCAGGAGATTATCCATCCTATCCTGATCCACCAGACGGATGCCTCCCAGGAAATACTCTATGCCAAATAGAGAATCTATTGCAGCAATTACTCTTGTTTTATTTAACACCAGGACCAGGGCTGCAAGAGAAAGCATAAAGACAATTATTCTTTTTTTACCTTTTGCAAATACTAGGTCCACAGTGTCTTTCCTTTAATCTATTTTTCCTACTTTAGTTTTTCCAAAACCTTGCCTGCTATATATTCCATATCCTCCAAGTCATAATTTTGAGTCACAGGAATTGGAACTAGATACTTTGATAATTTCTTTTCGAAATCATTAGTATCATCTGAATCTGTTATCCATCTCCACCATCTCGGCACAAATATATTGTTATCTACCAAATACTCTCTCATGCCCTCTGTCTCCACCAAAAGTGGATAAACCATTGGAGCACCATTTTCTATATGGATATCTAGCAAATTTTTATCTCCTAAAAGTGCATGGAGCCTATTAAAATTTGCCAGTCGTCTATCATTGACAGATGACAAATCTACCGCTGACATAAGAGCCTCTGTAAGAGGAGACATGGTACACATGCCCTCCCCATTAATATGCTCTTCATTTTCCTTGCTCATTTCATAGGCAGCATTTGGGCCATCCTCTACTGCCTTTAGCAAAAAGGATGCAGTGTCAGCGCTGTGTCCCATAGGAATATCTAGCCTTGGCAATTCATCTGCCACCAAATAGGCTCCGTCAGCAACACCAAAAAACTTGCGACAACTGTAGGCACTATATGCCTCATGTACAGGCTCTGTAAAAAATCCCTGGGTGTTATCAAAAAGGACATGCTGGTGGTCTTTTAATATCTGCTCCTCCATCGACTTTGTCATAATCCCAAAATAGTTGGTGTAGACAAAGAGGGCAGTCTGATCCCAGCCCGACTCAGGCATAATAGGTGCAAAATCCTCGTCTATGTTGTAGTAAACAATCTCTACCCCTGCCTTTTCACACTCTGGGCCAAGGAGGCTAGCCTCCACAGTCTTGCAGGTGTAATAAGGGATATATACTCTTTTAAATCCCCCTGCCAGGACCCCATAGGCAATGGCGCTGCGGCCTGAATTAAGAGCCACATAGTCAAAACCTGGGAAATAGTCTGTATTTAATTTGTTGATTTCAAGTGGCAGGCAGCCACCATATTCTCTTTTCATTATTTATCAAATCTACCTACGAAATCCATAGTGCTGCAGTCTTTAAGAGGAAACTCAACAGGCTGACCTGTTGCTGCAGACTTGTAAATTGCAAGAACCATCTCCAGGGCACGACGTCCTGCCTCACCATTTACATATGGCTCTCTATCATTTTCGATAGCATCGATTACATCTCTGTAGAGTTTGCTGTGGCCAAATCCATATACATTAGGAGGCAGCTCTGAGCACTCTGCCTTTACCACCTCTGGGTCGTCAATGTAATCTGAGAAATTCCACTCCTCAAGGAGATTTACAGCGTCTCCGCCAGCCTTTACTGTACCCTTGTCTCCAAAGATGTAAAGCGTCTCCTCCAGGTTTTTAGGGAATACATTGGTTGTGCCCTCAATGATACCGTATGAACCATTTGCAAACTGTACCAAGGCAATGCCCAGATCCTCCGCCTGAATATAGTCATGCTTTAATCTGTCTGTCATACCTACCACACGTACAACTTCATCACCCATCATCCATCTGAGGAGGTCGATATCATGGATACACTGATTCATCAGAGCGCCGCCATCCTGCTCCCAGGTGCCTCTCCAGCTGGCTCTGTCATAATACTCGTGGTCTCTTGCCCATCTGATGTGAGCAGTGCCATATAACAATTTACCAAATCGGCCCTTTTCCATGGCCTCTCTGATAATCTGAATTGACTTATTAAATCTGTTTTGATGACATGCGCAAACCTTTACTCCCTTGCGGTGTCCAGCCTCAATAATGGCATCTGCATCTGCAAGAGAGAGAGCAATTGGCTTTTCGATGATTACATTGCAACCAGCCTCAATACAATCCAATGCTATGGCAGCATGCTTGCCTGACTCTGTAGCAATTGCAACAAGCTGTGGCTTGCACTCCTCCAACATCTTTTTATAGTCTGTGTACTGTTTTACATAATTTGCATCCAGGTCAAATTTTTTGATCTTGTCCTCTGTATTTTTTAAATCAAGGTCACAAAGGGCTACCAGGTCAAGGCCTGTTTTCTGGGAAGCTACCACATGGTTAGGGCTAATTCTTCCGCATCCAATAATTGCATATCTTAAACTCATTTATTTTTCCTCCTCATTTACGTTGAGTAAGACGTATACTAACAAATATACATAGTATGGAGTCATGTACTTGTAGTACATGTCCAAACCTAAATCTATAAAAAACATGGAGAGCAAAAATGACAGTCCAAGTAATTTAGCCTGTTTATTTTTAGTTTTAATAGTATCGATGACTTCTTTAAGAGGGAACCAGTAATATGATACAAATCCCAGGATTCCCATTCCAAACAGCAACTCTAGGAAATTCATGTGAATCTGAATGTTTCTATATTCAGTCACCCCCTCAGAAGGATGCCACTCCTCCAATGCGGAATAAGGCATAGATTTAAAGGCATAAAAGCCATGTCCAAATATAGGTGATTCCCAAAAGTGCTCTTTAAAAGCAGCCATAACGGCCATTCTCTGACCGGTGCTGGTGTGCAAATCAAAATCTGTGGTATTGGTCTGGACAAATAATTCCACAATTCTCGAGCCCAACAGATTATATAAAACCGGATTGAACATTATTAGAGCAAGACCAACTACGGCCATTAACCCTAAGACTATTAGGTATCTAACCCTAGTTTTGTTATCGCTGGCAGAGCCAAACAGCATTATTGCTATTACCAACAAAACAGGCAGAGCCGCCGCTCTTGATCCTCCAATTAGTATTCCAAAAATACCAATAGCAACTGGTATGATGTATCTTTTGAACCTGTGGCTTATTAGTATGTCATAGGCCATAGGAATCATCATCAGCAAATACAAGGTGCAAGTGTCTACCGCTGTGCCTCCAGGCACCTTGCCAATTCTGTACCAATGTCCTAGGGTTAGTGCGTAATCCCACAATTCATCATAAACAAAATTGGTTATAAAAATAGTCAGAATAACAAACGAGCCCGATATTCCTAGAATCTCAATAATATTTTTTTTATTATGCCAAAGAATTTCATAGACTATAAAGGCTGGAATAATAGTAAGAAGAGCATACTGCGTACTATATACCCCTGTCTGCATAAACAAGCCAAAGTGACCATAAATAAATACTAGGCCTGTAAAGAAAACCAGCCAAGCAATCGCTGGATTAAAAATACTCTTTTTGGCCTCATCCAAATTTTTATATGACAAGTAGCACACATATAAAAATGCAATCCCACAAATGACTATATTTAAAATTTTGCCATAGGAACTAACTACACCAAATCCGCATCGCAGAAAAATCAGTAGCCACACTAATAGGGTACTTATCCACTTTTTGTTTTTGTCTAAAAAGTTCATTTATATTTCTCTCACAATATATCTATAATCCAAATACATTTGGTGCAGTATTATACCACACAATCCTGCTGCCCATTTCTTGCAAAAAGGCTGCCAGTGCCCCTGCTGTATACTGGGGGCTAGTTAGCATGTCTGTAGGCAGGTCAAATATTGTAACCTCTGGGCTAACCAATTCATAAAATCCAGACTCTATTGGCATACTATTATTGCCATGGTGTCCCGGCTGCAAAATGTCTGCATCTAATTTGTCACCATAGGTATCAACAAAATACTCTGCCATATGCCCTGTGTGACAGTCTGACACAAGTAGGGCCGACCTATCCTCTGTCTCTATCCTTGTCACAAGAGCCCCATCATTTGGGATATCCTCCCTGTATGAATCAACTACCTCATCAAATGCATTTAAAAATGTTACCTTCAGTCCATCTGAAAAGGTTAAAACATCATCTCTAGATACATAGTTGATATTATTTGCATCCTTTGTAATCTCTACAAACCTATCAAAGGATTCTATGTCGTCCCATTCCTTTGCAATGGAGTGATAAAAGTCTGGCTCCATAGGGGTGGTATAAACCTGGTCTATTGTTATGCCATTTGGATTTGCATAAATTTCATTAAAGGCATCCACGTGGTCTTTGTGAAAATGAGTGATAATCCAGGCATCAACCTGGCCACCATGCTCTTTTATGGCATCCCGCAAGATAGTTTCATTCTCTACATGGCCTCCATCAAAGACAATCAAAGTATCATCTTTTCTATTATGCAATGTATAACAAAGTCCTTGCAGACCAGATTCATCCCCATACTCTGTGAGGATCCAATTTGGATCATTTGGGGTAAGAACTGCATAATAAGGGGTCCTGCCATATAACTTAAAGCCATAATTCAAGTAACCACCTAGGGTTGAGTCAATGGCTGACACCACCACGTATTCTATATTGTGGTTTTTGCAATAATCTGCAACTACTTCCACGTCAGGAATCTCGTTTGTCAATTCATAGGCCTCTTTTGGCAATGACCTGGCATATGCCATGGAAAACCTGGTGTCCATCTGACGCAAATATACTGCAATGTCCTGAGGGGCCATAATTCTAATCTCATCCCCCTCATAGTCTGCAAACAAATCACAGATGGTAACCACGTCCTGTGGCACCTTGTTGCGGTTTTCTGCCTTTGTATACCAGTCCTCCTGATAGATAGGATGGCCTAATATGACAATCAAAAGACCTGCAATTATTAGACAAGCAAATTTCTTTATGCCTGTCAGATCTGTTTTTTTAATGAGAAAAATCACTGCTGCTGCAATGATAGCAGCCACAGGTATCAGGCCAAAAAATCTTTGGTAATACTGCTGGAATGTTGTCTCTTCCATAAACAATTTACAAATGTAATATGTAAGCGGATTGTAAATAACAATCAGCATTACCAGCCCATAAATCCCCAGCAGAGATTTAGCAAATCTATCTCTAGCAAAAACAAATATTGCAATTAAGGCAAGACAAAACAACGATGATATGCCAAAATCGCCCCAGAATTCCCGGGTGATGTCTATCATAAAGTTTAACCAAACCATTTGTACCACCAACTATTGTCTCTACCTCTGTTTGGAAAATGCTTTGGCCAGTTGCCACTCATATCTTCCAAAAGCCATGTGATAAGCATTAAAAATATTGCCTGAAAGACTGGTCCAAATACAGATGCTATTAAATATCTAAAAGAGGCAAATCCCCTTTTATGAATACATGCCACTATATATGCAGCCCCTGCCAAAAGGCCGATCATAGGAGTGGCCATAGTGGTAAGGGAGCATGCTCCCAGGGATATGGCTGCAATGGCAACAGTCCTAGAGCCCCTTATCTCCTTTGAATATGAATCCAACAGATAGGCAAGGATAAAAGGTACTGCTATGGCTGTCAGGATTGCCTTGCCCTGCCATATGGCACCCAGCAATCTAAAGGTAACTGAGTAATGAGAATAATTACCAAATATAAATCCCAACTGAAGGAGGATCATAAAAATCATCCTGTTATCAATTCTATTAAATATAAGTGTGGCCATGTAGTAATAGGCAATATAGGCTACCAATAGTAAAACCACCGGCAAAATGGTATGGCAAATGGTAGTAACCTCAAATCCAGATACCTGGCTAAAATATGCCACCATGGTGGTCCAGGACGCAGCCGCCCTTTTTTCTGTCATGTACTGGGGCTGGCCTGTGTATATATTGGAATTGGCCAATAGGTCATTATCTATAGTATCCATGCTGGCAACTACATAATCATAGTCGTCATAGGACCATTCATTTATCTCATAGGCATAGGCAAAATATAATTGGACCAGCAAAAGACCTGCTGCAAGAATCATATATAAGGCGAGGAATCTGTCTGCCCTAATTTTTTCAAACAAACCTGTCAACCTAGTCTTGCACTGGGCAAAAAATGGCAGGATATTTTTTCTATCCTTTATAATCCATACAAGGAATATAATGCCCATGACACATGAATAGACAATAGTTAAAGCAGTAAATACTCCTGTAAATGGCACCTCATATGTATTCCAGTTTTGGTGCCATTCCAAGATGGCAAACATGAGATAAAAAATAGCCCATGAGCCAAAGAGCCCAACAAGATAATTAGCCAGGTACTTATTTGCCCTGGCATTTGATTCTCTGTATGTAATTAGTCTGCCCAATGCTATTGGCACCAATGTAAAGTGCAGCAAAAAGGCCAAGGCTCTAATTATTATCATTATTTATTCTCTTTTAATCTTTTTTCCATAAAGACTCTGGCGATCTCAAAATCCATTGGATAATCGATATCAATAGAGTCCTCACTTTTCATAACATAAGCAACTGTGTTGTCGCAGTAATATGTTCTTTTTTCTTTTAACAGGTCATAATCCAAAATGTATATTGCGCCATTTGGGATATAGTATTTTTCATTAGCCTGGCGGTTTGAGACATTGCTGCCCTGGCCAAATCCAGCATTGTGTAATCTGCCCTGGTCATCTATGGTGTGATACCAGGATGCAGGCACCTCTGCCTCTGTGTAGGAAATAAGTGTGGTGGCCTCATCTCTTTCAAACTGGGCTAGGGCCTCCTCTATGTGCTTTTCTGTACGCATTGGAACTGTAGGAAGCAATACCATAAATTTATCTATCTTTTCCCCAGTTTCATTCATGACAAATTCGGTGGCATGGAGGTACACATCAATGGCTGATGATGTATCGCTGGCCAGATAATCTGGTCTGATAAATGGGACCTCTGCCCCGTATTCCCTTGCCACATCAGCAATAGCCTGGTCATCTGTAGTAACGATGACCCTGTCTATGCCATCAGCCCTCAGGGCAGCCTCTATGGCGTATGCAATCAATGGCTTGCCACACAAATCTTTTATATTTTTACCAGGGACTCCCTTTGAGCCCCCTCTAGCTGGTATTAGTGCAATCATAATTGCCTCTCCATCTTGTTAATTACAAGTTGATTTCTAAAAGTCTCCCCACTGGAACAATTCATCTGCGGTAACATCTCGTTTCAGTTCCTTGCCTAATAGCATCTCATAAAATTTTGGTGAGATGGCTGTGCCAGGTCTCTTGTAGTCCAGATCATCCTCTGTCAGGATATGGCCTGCCTTTAGGTCTGTCTTTGCAACGATTGAGCGCTTGTACTCATCTCTCTGGCGCTGGCCCTCGTTTACAACCTTGCGGAAAGATCCCATCATCTTGTATCCCTGCTCTGCGGCGTCGCAAATGATTTTCATCTCCTCAGGGTTTGCCGAAATCTTGTGGTCCCAACCCTTCATTTCCTTGTCCATTGTGAAATGCTTTTCGATGATGCAAACATTTTTTGCAATAGACATAATAGGGGCAACTGTGCCAAAGGTGTGGTCCGAGTATCCTGTAGGATATCCAAATGCCATACGGTACATATCGATATTGTTGAGATTTACCTGCTCGTCCTTTGGTGGGTAAATTGATACACAGTGAAGTACGCAAATCTCATGGCATCCACCAGCCTCGATGGCAGCGATTGCTGAGCAAACATCCTCCATACCAGTCAGACCTGTTGAGATAACAACTGGCACCCCTTTGCTACCGATGTATTTAAGGAATGGGATGTTTTCTACATCCATAGATGCAACCTTTATAAATGGCACATGCAACTCATCTACCAAGAGATCAACTCCCTCTTTGTCAAAAGGGGTAGATGCAAAATCGATATCCAACTCATCGCAATATTGCTTTAACTCAAAGTGCTGCTCTCTAGTAAGAGAATATGCCTCCATAACAGTGCGGAGGGTATAGTCTGTTCTATTTCTATAATCATCTCCCAAAAAGAAATTGTCTTCATAATTCTTTTTTGAGAAAAGATTATCAGGGGTAAAGGACTGCAACTTAACACAATCTGCGCCACATTCCTTTGCTGTCTTTATAAGAGTCTTTGCAAGTTCCATATCACCATTATGATTAGCACCTAACTCTGCAATCACATAAGGCTTTTTGTTGCCTGCAACCATATCTGCATAATTAAATTTCATTTAATGCCTCCTATTTTACGTTATCCATACGGATTATACTCCACCAATAGCCCTTATAATTGCTAGCTTCGTCCACGGTATTCAGGTCCACTTGCTTTAGTTCATCGTAAAGTTCCCCAAAGAAAGGATATAAGCGAGCCAGGTTTTCGTAGTGGGTTAACTTTACTGACCGCTCTGTTAATAAATCCCTATGGATTCCTACCATGTTGTTTTCACCAATCCTGTATATGGTGGTGGCATTTTTAACCAGTTTGCCTCCTCCTATGTCCAGGAGCATCCTGCTATAAAAATACCAATCAAAGACTGGAGTGTCTCCTGCTGCAACAGAGTCCAAAAACTCCTCTGGAATCCTATCCAGATTAACAGCAGTAGTGCCCATGCCAAGGAAATTGTATTGGGCTATGTCTCGCACATTATCCACAGACTTTGGCAAATCTAATAGCACAATCTCTCCACTATCCGTAACTAATTCATTATAGAAGAAAGTGGCCTTTTTGTCCATTTTGTAGGCGTTTATATAAGCCTCCATACGGGTAGGGGACATGGTATCATCCGCGTCAATAAATAC
Source organism: Pseudobutyrivibrio sp. (assembly GCA_024684955.1). Taxonomy (GTDB): domain Bacteria; phylum Bacillota; class Clostridia; order Lachnospirales; family Lachnospiraceae; genus Pseudobutyrivibrio. The sequence goes on along the minus strand of JAIKWH010000066.1, from coordinate 15,881 downwards.
CAAAAGATGATAGCCCATCTCCTTTGCCTTTCGCATCAATTCCACCCTGAGCCTGCCTGGTGTCAGGTGCATATCGCTACAATCATGGATAGTGCAAGCACCCTGTATGTCTAATCCCAAGTCTGGCATCTGATCATAGTTATCATTTACAAGTAATAGATCAAACTTTTTATTGGTCTGATTGTTAATTGAATTGATCAAGTCAGGCAGGTATTCCTCCGCCTGAGAATATATTACCGAGCCAAGACATACGTCTGAAACATTGGATGTCTGCGCCTGCTTTTTAGGCCTTATGCCTGGCCTGTCCTTTAGGTCATTTTCTATAAACTCACAGATTTGGTCCATGAGTTTTTCCTTGTCAAAGTTTGCCTTGTTGTATCTGTAAGCATTGTCTCCCATCTCCAGGAGTCTCTCATGGCCTAGGTCTCTCATAGCAAGGATGTTTTCTGCTAGGGCCTGTGCATCTCCCAATGGTGATGCCATTCCACAATTTGCCTCTGTAATAACTCGAATTGTTTCCCCCTTTGCTGCAGCAAGGATTGGCATAGCACATGCCATATAGGACTGGAGTTTGGCAGGAATTGTCCGCTCAAATATATCGCTGTCCTTGAAGGAAATAAAAGCGGCATCTGCTGTGGCAAGGAGGCCCGGAATCTCCTTTGGATTCTTGCGACCAGTTAATACAAAGTAATCAGATACCCCTGCATCGGCAATAGACTTTTCAAAAGACTCTCTAGCCCTGCCATCCCCAACGATGGTAAAGGTGATATCATCTATACCCCTTTCCTTTAGGATGGCCGCAGCCTCTGGCAGGATTTCAAGGCCTTGAGCCTCGCCTATATTTCCTGTAAACATCAGGTTGAATCCCTCATGAAATACCTTTTCCTTTGGCTGGTAAAAGTCCTCTGCAAACTGAGGCCAAAAGGTAATTTTGTCTTTTTCAGACTCTGGCACCCTCTTTTGCATAGCCTCCACAAAAGTTGGGCTGGTGCCCCATAAATGGGCACATGCCCCATAAATTTTTTCTACCATTCTGGTGAGAGGCTTGATAATGAGAGGATGGCTGATGCCTGTAATCATCTCAAAGTTTTCTGGCCACAGGTCTTGGACATAAAGATAGGCAGGCACATTGTGTCTTTTTGCATATCGGACTCCTACCTTACACTGGTGCATAGGTGATGTCTCAAACATAAAAACAAAGTCTGCTTTCTCTTTTGTAAAGAGATTCCACCAAAAACCAAAGAAAGGGAAACTGAGATAATTAAAGACCAGTCCCAGTCTGCTATTTCCAGGTGGAATCAAAGGAATCCTATGGATTGCCACTCCGTTTACTGTCTCTTTTGTATTTTTAAACCAATTGTAGCCAGGCAGGAAATGACCCGTAGGATAATTTGGAGTACCGGTGACTACGGACACCTCGTATCCCCTATTCACCCACTCAAAAGCAATATCGTTTATACGAAACTGTTCAGGGTAAAAATGCTGGCAAATTATTAAGATTTTCTTTTTCATATTATTCTCCAGTAATAACTGAATTAAGCCCTGACCCAGGTACTACTTGTGTCCTGGGACCAGGGCTAATATTAACCAATTATTCCTTGCAATATTTCTGGTGCAGGCATACCATCCCTCAGATGAAGTAGGAAATATATCAGCCCACACATTGTAAACATAAGAGTTATGTTTTGGAGATAGATTAAGGCTAGGGCCTTTTTATCTTCCTTTGCATCTGTACCCAGTGCGATTGATAGGCACATGTATAGAGGTATCAAATATCTGTAGGAAATCTGTACTCTCTGACTACCCTCCACCGGTGTAAATCGCATTAGGCTGCCAAAGAATATTGCCCCAAGGCAAAGTATAAATCCAAGGGCAAAAATCACGTACTGCCACTTTTTAAGCCTGTGTCCTTTTGAAAGGGCAATCCCAATTATAAGCAGGACAAGGAAAATAAGGGTGCACGCAAGTGGCACCTTGGCATTAAGCATGACGTGGCCTATCTCTGAGCCGATGACATGTTTGATGTTATACCACCAGTCTACCTTTATGCCCTCCCAGGTAAAACGCAGGGTCTCCCCTACATGCTCTGTTAAATAGTCCCAAGAATAGGCCTGTCTAGTAGCATCCTGTTCAATACCTTCCCCGCCGCCTTTCCAGACAACCAGGCTATATATTCTCCAATAGTATTTAACAACTACTTTTCTAAATACAACAACAGCACCTGCCACCATGACAGCCAGGATGCCATAGTTGTACCATTTCTTGCTGATAATAAGGTCTGTCCACCATTTCTTTAATGGAATCATAAAAATCCACATGGCAAACATTACATATACTGTCTTGTTAGGAATCAAAAGCACCAGACAAATCATCAGTATAATCAAATCCCAAGCGTGGAATGTAACTTTTTCCTGACTATAGTATAGGCAGAGGGTAAACAATACCAGGGAAATAAGAATACTCATATTGTCGTAGGAATATGAACTGCAAAGTTGGAGCACCGTTGGAAAAAGGGCAAAAGTCACCAGTTGCAATTTGCCAATAGGCAGTAATTTTAGGCAGAACCATCCCACAGCCACCAGACTAAGGGTGTTCATTAATCGGCCCATGAAAATTACACCTACGAATCCAAAGTTTAGCAGGCGGGCAATGGCCATACCCGCCCCTGCAAATAGGTATCTAGACGCCTTGGAAGGAGCGACATAACAAGGCACTAGAGTTTTCATATTGTCGTCTGTATGGAACCAATGTCCGTCAGATAAAATCTTGTATTGGTATGGAAATGTGACATCTACATATGGCAGGTTGTAATAATCCTCTGCTCTCATGTAAAAGAATGACTCTCCCTGTATCCATGAGCCAGGGCTAGAAGTATTAGCACTGAGGTTTTCTGCCTTTATACCCATCATAATGTTGGAGCAATGATAGGCGCTATAATACTGCTGCACCTCGTCCACGCCAGATATTGGCGGCATGACAAACTGCATACATATACCCCAGCCAAGGGCTAGGACTAAATATACCCTAGAAAATTTCCACTCCTTGTCAAAAAGTAAAAATCGCAGGAGGTATAGAGTAAGGCCAATCATGATAATGAGAATTAGCGCAAAATATCCATTGTAAAATTTGCCCCCATCCTTGTTAAAACAATTGATTATAAAAAAGGCAATACTAAAAATTATTCCTATGGCACCTATGGCAATAGCAATAATTTTTAAAAATTTGTCATTTAATATTTTCGAAAAAGTATCTGTCATTTTACTCAATGCTTACACCTATTATTTCTTGTCCAAAAAATGCTTTTCCATTTTTGAAAGTTCGTCCAGCTGTCCCATATCCATCCATGTATTCTCATTGATAGGATATACTCCAACCTTTTTTCCATCATCTTTCATCCTGCTGATGATGTCAGGGAATCCGATTGCCTCATCATCTTTGATATAGTCAAAAACCTCTGGCTCAACTATATATATACCTGTATTTGTAAAGAATGAAAACTCAGGTTTTTCCTGCATATTAGTGATGTTGCCATGCTCTCCAAACTCTACAATACCATAGGCAATTTGGAAATTCCTGAGAGAGCAAATCATGGTAATGGCATTGCCCTCTTTTTTGTGATGAGCATAGATTTTTGAGAAATCTTCCTCCACCAAAATGTCACAGTTGGTCAGGATAAAGGTCTCATTTACCTTTCCTCTCAGCAATGATAATCCTCCACCTGTGCCAAGAGGTTTGTCCTCATCTACAAAGTCGATATTATATGGCCTGTTGGCCTCTGCAAAATATGATTTAATCATGCCCTTTTTATGGTTCACAATCATAATCATATCTTTGATTCCATAGTCTGCAAAGCTATCCATAATTAGCTCTGCAATAGGTTTGTCCCCCACGGGAATAAGAGGTTTTGGCAGGATCCTGGTATATGGGTATAATCTAGTGCCCTTGCCACCTGCCATCATTACAACAGGAGTGGAAAGATTGCTTTCCTTTTTATATTTAGCATCAGACCAAAAAACTGTATCGATGACTATACCTCGCTCGTCCACAATAGGCAGGCCCTCGATATTATGCCTAATAAGAAAATCTCTGGCCCCTGTCTTTTCATCCTCGCTCAGGACTCTGGGACTATAGTTTGCAATCTTTTTTACAGGCTCATTTAGGTCTCCACCAGACAAAATAAATCTGCGGACATCACCCTCAGAAAGAGCGGCAAGGAGTCGGTTGTCCTCATCTACCACAAAACATGTTCTGCGACCGCTGGCATCAAATGTATGCATGGCCTGCAATATGCTATTGTCCTCTTTGATAAATACATTTTCCATAATTGGTTTGCAATCCTCTATTGCTGTGCTGATTTATCTTCCTCGTGATACTCTTCCTCTGTGTTGACAGCCCATACATTTGATTTGTCAGTCAGGCCATTTTTAATATTTTTAACAGCCTCAAATGATGTGCACATAGAGTGGTCAATATTGTTATATCTATGCTGTCCGTTTCTACCAACGCAGTATAGATTTGGAATTGTGTTTATATAATCTACCAGTGTATCGATTTCATCATAGGTGTCAAAGTAAGCAGGGTATGCCTTTTTCACACGCTCTACATGAGTATCTAATACATCCTCTTTGGAATCAATCAGTCCCAGTTTAATCATTTCATCTACAGCAAAGGCTGAGAAATCTTCATCTGCCATAGTCCAGAATTCATCATTTTCCTGAACGAAGTATTCCAAACCCAGCCATACTGTATTTTCCAGGTCTTTTACCATATATGGTGACCAGTTGTTATAAATCTGGAAACGGCCCATCTTTACCTTGCGCTCCTGGACGTATACCCAGCAGTCAGGCACGATGTTGCCCACTGTCTTGATGTCTGTCTTGTTTTCCAATTTGAGATTTTTAACCAAGACACCAACTGTCATGTAGTCACGGTATGGAAGGCCTGCTGCAATTTCATGCTCCTTTTGAGGCACATCATTCATGCCCACTACCAAGTCCTTAAGAGGCATAGAGGAAATTACTACATCTCCTTCTAATTCTTTCTCTAGGCCATCTGCCACATAAGTGACACCTGTGATCTTGTTGTCAGCATCCTTGTGAATCTTTGTAACCTGAGAATTCATTAAAATCTTGCCACCCAAGTTTTGGACCTCAGATGCTGTAATATCCCAGAGCTGACCTGGGCCAAGTTTTGGGTAAGAGAACTCCTCAATGAGGGAAGTCTCTACCTTGCGATTCTTTTTGTTAAATATCTTGCCAAATATATCCTTTAAAACTGCTGCAATAGATAGACCCTTTACACGCTGATTACCCCAAGAGGCATCAATTTCGCTAGGATGTCTACCCCAAAGGTTTTCTGTATAGTACTCGAAAAACATGCTGTAGAGCTTGCGACCAAACCTATTGATATAAAAATTTTCCAAGTTGTCCTCTGGCAACTTGTGAATCATGGCTCCCAGATAAGAGAATCCGCATTTCATAGTATTCATGAATCCCATGTTAGTGAAAGTCTCTTTTTTCATAGAAATTGGGTAATCATAAAATTTGTCCATGAAAAAGATTCTGGAAACACGGTGACGTCGGAGCATAACCCTGTCAGTCTTTTCTGGGTCTGGTCCACCTGGTTTTACCATTATGTCTCTGCCCAGTTTTATGTCATCCATAGGTTTTGCCCCCTGGATAGGGAGCATATTCTCCCACCATTCATTTACCTCTGGCACCTTAGAAAAGAATCTATGGCCACCCATATCCATACGGTTGCCCTTGTATTCTACTGTCTTTGATATACCACCAAAGCAACTGCTCTCCTCTAAAAGAGTAACATCATACTCTCCATCCTTATCCTTTAACAACTCGTAAGCAGCAGTAAGTCCAGCAGGACCACCACCTATTACTATAACTTTCTTAGACATTAGTTTCTCTTTTCTCCTTAACTAAAACATAAACAATAAGAATCGGGGCAACTAAGTTTGTAATAAAGTAAAACCTAGGCTCTGGAGCCGTAGACAAAAGCATAGTGCCAAAATTGTGGGCAAAGAGGGGAAGTATCATAAGAAATCTCTTCCATGAGGCCCAAGACTTCCAATTCAATTTATATAAATATACTACAAGTAAAACAAACATATATATGCCGAAATCTCTCAGATACTTTAGCATAGAATTGTTATAAATTTCTGTATAGGCGGATATGTAATCCTGAGTAGTCTGATTCAAATATGGGGAGTAATCCACCCCTAGATCGTTAGTATTCATTTCCGACCTATAATTAACCCTAAGGCCACTCTCAAATCCATACAACAAATCTGTAACTGCTATAAAGGCCCTAAATGACGCCTGTGGGGACGCCTTGATAGCCTGCATTGTCAAAGACAGGATTCCAGCATAGCCCTGGTCCTCAACAGCCTCTATATTTACCCCTTTCCATTTGACACTGTTAAATCCATATTTTACGTCATATTGCTGCCAAATTTCCGCTGGGGCAAGGGTGTAGACAAACTCTGATAATTCTTTATCCATCCTATCAGGAGTCTCATAAGCCACATTGCCAATAATGGAAAGAGGCAGACCTACAGTCTCTGATACACGCCTATCTGGGTTTTGCACATCAAAGACACTGTAAATAGGCCCCTTTATGGCGATAAAAAAGGCAAGGATAAATGCTGCCGTTTTTATCCATGTTTTTTTATCTGTCTGCAGGCGTAAAAGCAATAATAGTGGCAAGGTGTAAAGGATTGCATTGTGTCTAAAAATGGTTGTGCTAGCCAAAACAAAGCCAAATATAATTAGTTTCCAAAGGGATGGCTTTGATATTTTGGTGATTAGCCTAATAACAAAAATAGTGCAAAAGGCTGCAAACAAAGAGAATCCTATATCTTTCCAGGCATACAAAACCATATAACAATTAAATGGATTAGTCACTAATAGGACTAATGCCACAATGGCATATTTAATCCTGCTCAGCTGGCTAATAGTCAGGAATAGATATCCTAAAAGCAAGGAGTAATATACCACCTGCATAAATATAATTGACTCAATTTTGCCTGTCACCCAAAGAGGGAATGTAAAGAAAAAGAGGGTGTGCCATGCAGGATGCCAATCATTGTACTGGCCTGTCACCGTCTGCCTCAATTGAGTTATGGAATCTGCAGAATATGATCCCGGCAAATATGACCAAAACCATATCATCATGATTCCAAATACTAAAAGCGTTGGAATAGCAAATAAGGCTAAATTTTTCTGCCAACCATAACTACTGCTTTGAGTTAACTCAATCCCTTTTATCTTTTCCCCTAGCCATTTTATCAAAAAATAATTGATAAAAAAGATTATTAATGACAGTACTATGGCAAAGGATGCAACCGACTTGTTAAAGTATATAAATGTAAACCAAACCAGGCTGGCATATATAGACAGTATAATAGAAACCCAATCTAGGCTCTTAAAAAACTTTTTCAAAATGGTAACTCCTTAATCCATTAGGTGAAAAGAACCCTCTTCAAAATTATAATTTGCATGAGTAGTTCTAACTATGGTCCCATTGCTATTATCTATTATTACAGCAGTAATGTCATATTTGCTGGCAAGGGAAATGGATGTTAGGTCACTTCCCACCTGCAGATTTATGTTTTTGTCATCGACTGCAAAATTTATGCCAGAAAGTGCTGCTCCGTCACCTGTGACATAATACAGGTTTGGAATATCTGTAGGCATTAAAAATTGATCGTTGTAGTGTAAATAAACCTGATACAGTGTATTGATTTTTTCATCTGGTGGCAAGTTATTGTATAAAAGGACAGTATAATTGCTTTTATCTATCCATTTGAAGATATATGAGAGCTCATTTTCTATATTTATGTCAGCATTAATAGTCTCCATCTGTCTAGGAGTAGCTGCATAATTGCCAAAAATCTCTGGATAGTCAGCCTTTAATCGTTGAGTGAATTGGTATGAGCCATGCTGGTTCATATGAGCATTATCCCAAAACCATTCTACAAAATACTCGTCCCGATACCAGACAAACTCCATATTGTCATACCCCCCCAGGAGTCCTGCATAATATTCTCTAATTTGCTTTTCATATTTTTCAGTATAGGCTGTGTAATAACTGCTAGGGGTTTTAACAATGTGTAGTCTAATATCATTCTCAGCACATAACTCTACAAACCTGGTATAGTAAAGATCCTGGAGATCTGTGACAAAGAACTCTCCATAACCAACCCTGTTACTATTTGCAATGTCATAGATATCATTTACCATCTTGCAATAGCGGCCTGAATGCAGGTCTATTTTTTTAAGTAACTTTTTATTTGCTTCTAGCCTATCCCCCTCTTCAATTGCCTGAACTATAGCATTCATATACTTTCCAGGATATCCTATCACATATTGTATAGCCTCTTCCCAAAAATTATCCATATTGATGGACTCGCTGACATCTGCATCAGTTGCCATTATAGAATCATATATTTCCTTATTGTCTTCAAATGTATATTTGCCAACTAAAGAAGATGCCCTCCAAAAGATATTATCTTGCTGCAAGTGGTAATCCATATAGGTGACAAAGATATCTGTTGGTGCAGCATTATTTTTTAAATAGTGCTTTAGAGTATAGTATCCATCTAGCATGCTAGAGCCTGCAATAGAAAGATTAATAGTATCCTCTGATAAGTATTCCGGCATAAAACATGTTGCTGCCACAGAGTCACCCATGATTAATACCTTATAGTCCTCCTTGTGATGGGTATTAATAAAGTTTGTATTCCAATAAATAATCACAGAATCCCTGCCTGTAAAAGCAAGGGGATACAACTTTATAAAAGCAATCATGGCCCACATAGGTACCATTACCAATATGCACTTTATTAATAGGTTTAGTTTAGTCTTTTTCATATTCTCTTTTAAAACTGGAAGTAAATAAATTCCTGGCCATTTAGGTCAAGGCTAAAGACAATTAATGTTACAATGGTCCAATAAATGGCATATCTAATAATAAAATTTTTGCTAGATATCCATTCAATTGGGGCAATCTTTTTTTCCTTTATTAGTGAACACACAAAGAGCAATATGAATGCAGTAATCATTACCACAAGCCCCACCTTGTTTACTCCCAGGGCATAAATGCCTCCCCCTGTAATAAAGGATTTGACATTGTCCAGTTTTAAACTGTTTTTTAAAACCCAAAGGGCCTGACCTATTGTCTCAGATCTAAAGAATACCCAACCTATATTTGCAATAATAAAGGTTTTTACAATATTGATGCCCTTCCAAAGCAGAGCCAGGTTTTTGTTAGTAATCTGCTCAGAGACATTCCCAAATACCTTTCTAAATATATCCTCTATAACCTGGATAATGCCATGGAAAAGCCCCCATACCACAAAGGTAATATTGGCCCCATGCCAAAGACCACTTACAAAAAAGGTAAGTAATAAATTAAAGTATTTTCTTGCAGTGCCCTTTCTATTTCCTCCAAGAGGAATATAGAGATAATCCCTAAGCCATGAAGAAAGGGATATGTGCCATCTGCGCCAAAAGTCTTTTATTGAATCTGCAAAATATGGCATATGGAAATTTTCCATTAATTCCATTCCAAGGACTTTGGCTGCACCTTTGGCAATAATAGAATATCCCATAAAATCGCAGTATATCTGAATGGTAAAGGCTAGGCTGGCAACCACCAGCACCATACCATGATAGTTTTCTAAATCCGCATATACATTATCAACTATTATTGCCATCCTATCGGCTATGACTAGTTTGATAAAATATCCCCAGAGCATAGTAAGGAGACCTGTCCTCACATTGTCATAATCATATGCTTTTGGCACTGCCAATTGCTTTAAGAGGTTTTTTGACCTCTCGATTGGACCTGCTACCAGTTGTGGAAAAAATGATACAAAAAGGGCATATCTGAAAAAGTTTTTTTCAGCATATATCTCTCCCCTGTAGACATCCATTGTGTAACTCAATGCTTGGAATGTGTAGAAAGAAATTCCTACAGGTAGAATGATGTCAAAGGCAGGCACTGTCATATGAATGCCTACCGCCCCTAGGATATGAGACATTATATCCAGGGCAAAATTTATGTACTTAAAATAAAACAGCAATCCCAGATTAAGGGTAAAACTTGCTGCTACCACTAGGTTCTTATATGTTTTTTCTTTTTTGAAATCATATTCTTTGCCAGAAATAAACTCTATGGCCAGTCCACTAATAAAGGTGATGACCGTAGATGTAAATAGCAAAATAATGTACTTTGGATTCCAGCACATATAGAAAAAATAGCTGGCTATGAGTAGCCAGTAATTTTTTGCCTTTGCCGGGATGATAAAGTACATTAAGGTGACTATTGGAAAGAATATGAGAAAGTCCGCCGAATTAAAAAGCATTATTCCCTCTTAGTGTTAGTTAATTTATTTATTATCTTTTATATATCTAGCAGGGATACCGCCCCAAATCTGTCCCTCTGGGACATCATGGGTGACCACTGCATTTGCACCGATTACTGCTCGATTTCCTATGGTAACGCCAGGCATTATCTTGGCTCCGGCGCCGATAAATACATCATCACCGATTGATGTATGGAGGACCTCCAGGGCTCCACCCATTATGCTGCCATCATTGTATGAGTGATTACAGTCAGATATGAAAACACCTGATGAGATAACTACCCTCTTTCCAATGGAAAGGTGTCCAGCTGCAATTATGTGGCAATTCTGCTCTATAGAGGTATTGTCCCCTATATCAATAAAGGAGTCGTAACCTGGCTCGGCCTCAATCCTGGCCCCGTTTCTAATAAAGACATAATCCCCCAGGCTAATCCTGTCTTTGCCAATGATAAGAAGAGGCTTTATGACCCTGGCCTTTTTGCCCTTGTGGTGCCAGATCAAACGGCCCTTTATATATCTTTTGATTTTAAAAAATGTCAGGTCATAGCCTAAAATTTTCATACAGAAATCACCTTAAAATTTCTTGATTACCTCTAATACCCTATCCACCTCATCACTAGTCAGGTTGGTAGAGCAAGGTACGTTCACTACTCTCTTCCAATACCATGGCGCCTTTTCTAATTCAAATGTGCGGGCTCCCTCATATGGCAACTGGTCTGAAATCAATCCCCAGATTGGGCGAGACTGAATATTGTTTTCTTTTAGGGCTGCGATAAGTTTGTCGCGACCACTCTCATCATTTTCAAATACCACTGAATAGAACCAATGGTTTGTGCGGATACCCTCTCTAAAATCCTGTACATGGAGGCCAGGAATCTGATCTATAACCTCTTTGTAGTGATTATAGTTTTCTGCTTTGGTCTGGATATAATCCTCCAGCACCTCCATCTGGGCCATGCCCAGAGCTGCTGCCAGATTAGTCAGTCTATAATTGTATCCAATCTCATCATGGATAAAATTTTGCACGTCAGCCTTGGCCTGTGTGGTCAAATGCTTTGCATGTTTGAGCAATTCCTCATTCTGGCTCACAATCATACCGCCACCGCCAGTGGTGATTATCTTGTTGCCATTAAATGAATATGCACCAATATCTCCGATGGTGCCGGCATACATACCCTTGTAGCGGCCCTGAGTGTAATAAGTGCCAAGAGCCTCAGTAGCATCCTCTACCACCTTGATATTGTATTTTTTTGCAATATCCATGATAGATTCCATGTCTGCCATGTTTCCAAATACATGGACTACAACCATGGCCTTTACATGTCTACCTGTCTTTTTATCTATTAATTTGCCATCCTTAAAATCGCATTCTGTCTGGCAAAACTTTTCTAATTTGATTGGATCCATACAAAGGCTATCATCACAGTCCATAAAAATAGGCTCTGCACCAATATACTTTGTAGGATTAACTGCTGCAATAAATGTAAGGGTGGGAACAATTACTGCATCCTCCCTGGTGACGCCCATGAGCATGAGAGAAATATGAAGGGCTGATGTACCGTTTTGGCAGGATACCGCCATAGGAGTATGTACATATTCAGCCACAGCCTGCTCAAACTTTTCTACATATGGGCCTGCTGTAGACACCCACTCTGTCTCCACTGCCTCTGTAACATATTTTAGTTCGTTGCCCTTTAAATTCGGAACTGACAAACCAATAAAATCATTTGACATTTTAATACCTCCGTGTGCTATGACTTTATTTTTTCATGCTCCCGCAGGGCACCCTCCGGACTCTCCCAAGCAAACTCCCCACTAAAGTGGGTCCCCTCTTGCTCGGCCCGGCACTCCCCTGCTCGCGCTCGCCAACCTCTTCTACATAGCACACTTTATATTTCTAAAGCACTTTATTTATTTTTATGACTTTTTGCTGACCCAATAATGAAATTGTCAGCAAAAATCCTGCTTCGCAGGACAACTTTTCCATTGCATGTAAAAGTTGGTCAGATACGATTCCCATTTTTCTGATGAAAAACAGGAATCTATACGTTATAAATATCCACCTTATACTTGTCCATGTTGTGACGTAAGAATTCGATTGTTTCAGCCAATCCCTCCTCGAAGGTATACTGTGGCTTCCAGTTGGTCAGCTGCATGATTTTTTCGTTGCAGCCAAGGAGACGGTTTACCTCAGATTTTTCTGGGCGGAGACGGTCCTCGTCGCAGATAATTTTTGCATTAGGATTGATCTGGCGGATGAGTTCCTCTGCCAACTGTCCGATGCTGATTTCCTTTTGTGTGGCAATATTGATTTCCTGTCCAATGGTCTTGTCGCTTTCATACATGGCGATGAAACCATTTGCAGTATCTTTTACATAGTTGAAATCTCTGGTAGGAGTAAGGCTGCCAAGCTTAATCTCTTCCTTGCCAGCAAGGAGCTGGGTAATGATGGTAGGGATAACGGCTCTGGCAGACTGACGTGGTCCAAAGGTATTAAATGGGCGCACAATAGTAACAGGTAGGTCAAAACTGCGATAGAATGACTCTGCCAGTCTGTCTGCTCCAATTTTTGTAGCAGAGTATGGAGACTGTCCCTGATATGGGTGTTTCTCGTCGATTGGCACGTACTGGGCTGTGCCGTATACCTCTGATGTAGATGTGACAAGGACACGGGCTGTGCCCAGGTCTCTTGCCGCCTGCAAGATATTAAGTGTACCCTTTATATTTGTATCAACATAGGCATCAGGGCTGTGGTATGAAAATGGAATAGCGATGAGGGCTGCTAGGTGGAATACTGCGTCCACTCCCTTCATAGCCTCTCTCACTCCATTAGGGTCTCTCACATCTCCTGCAAAGACCTCTACATGGTCCATAATGTCCCTTGGGAGGGTATCAAGCCATCCCCAGTTATTAAAAGAATTGTAATATACAAAGGCGCGTACCTCGTAACCTTTTTTTACAAGTTCCTCTGTCAAATGTGAACCGATGAATCCATCAGATCCTGTAACTAATACTTTACTCATTAGTATTGCCTTTCATTTCGTTAAAATAATCCATCATAGATTTTGCCAGCAGGGAGATATTGTCATCTTTTAATCTATCCCCGCTCATAATGTATGTGTTGCCAGGCCTTGCGCATGCCATATAGGCTGCCAGGTATTTAATAACCTCCTCACGGCTAGGCTGCTTCCAACTCTCCAGAGTCTGGAAGTAATTATCAAATATCTCATCCACCTGCATGACCCCTGGTGCTGTCTCATAGATGATATGACCACACATGATAACCGGGTGGCGAATCAACATGGACTCCATGCCAGCAGTGCCCGTCAAGGTAATTACGCACTGAGAATTCTTAATCAACTCGAAAGAATCCTCCCATGGGTCTATGACAACCACGTTTGGATACTCCTGCAATGCCTTGTAAAAACTTTCCTCACGACTGCCAAGGAAAGAATAATGCTCCTTGACATAGAGAACAGTGTCTGCAGGCAGTGACTTTGCTATGTTGTCTATAAAATACAGTTGCTTTTCATATTTTTGGGCGCAGACAATTGTTGTGGCCTCAGGCTGCAAATGCAAAGGATAATAAACAAAATTTTTTGTCATATCCGCCTTGTGGAAATATTTTTTGCAACGTAAATATCTAAAGTAAAACTTAATAGGCTGTAGGGTGTCCTCCCATGCCCTATAAAAAATGTATGATCCCTTGTCCCTAGTGTATGGGTTAAAGAATCTCTGCCTCAAATAAAAGAATGGCAGGGCGAGATAAGAAGCCTTTAATTTAGGCTTTCGTCCCGAGAATTTCATAAAGGCCGGCTTTTCGTGCTTGGTCTCATATTCCGTCAGGAATTTTTCCGCCTTTTCCATCAATTCTTTTGGATACTCTCTAGTGGCATAGTCATCTGGGAGATTGTACATCATCTCAAATGGTTCGTTTACTATGTAATGATGGGTCAGGTCCATCCCAACCGACCTCATAAAAAAGAGGGTAAAGCAGCCAGTACCGGTTTTGGCTCCCACCAAATATGCTGTGTATGTAAGAAGTGTTGCCACTGTCTCGTCAAAGTAAAAGTCCACATTGTAAGTGGTAAAAACATGCTCCCAAAAAGCAAAGAGCCCTGCTGCAGTATGGACACAGTAATCATAATCCCTGTGGATTAAAACTCTGTCTGTATAGATGTATTTCCATATTGGAGCGGCATCATACTTTTTCTCATAGGCCATGAGGGCATCCAGGGTAAATTCATCCCAATGCTCGTTCATGAATTCTGCCAACTGGCAGATGATTATATCCTGTCCGCCATAAGTCTTTTCTACATAGGCTGCCTCTCCGGCATCCATCGCTATAAAGATGCCCTTGGCATCCTTGTCATGTTCACTTTTTATCTTCTGAAAGATCTTAGGACTGTAGTCCTCAAGGCCTTTACGTACGCTAAAACAAAGGTTGTACATCCTATCTCCTATTCCTCTTTCGAATAGCAAAAATTATACCATAAACCCCCAACATGGTAAACAAAGCCAGGCCTGAGGCCAGATAGATGTTTGCCACGAAAAGGTAGTAGAGCACTCCTGGCACCACTATGCATAGCAGGGGCAGCCAAGAGGCTGAAAACATTTTAAAGAATGAGTAATTAAACCGCCTGGCCAGTTTGATGATCAGCAGCAGAGAATAGAGGCCATAAGAGATTCCTGTTCCAATAGCCACCATGTTGATGCTGCGGTCTACAAATAGCACCAGTGCAGATGAAAATATCACATTAAAAATGCAAAGAGCCACAGAGTTTGCAATCAGTGACTTGTTTAGTTTTAACACCGAGAATATGTTTCCAAAAATCATGGTGGTGGAATAAATTGCTACCCCCACAATGAGAATCTGGGTGGCTGGGGTACCGTCGGTGTACATAGGCATAAAAGCCTGGACAAAAATAGGCATAATGTAAAAGACCAAAATGCAGGCTCCACCGGAAATGGCAGCTGTGATGCTGGTGTATCCGCTGGCTTTCTCCAGCAATTCTCTCTCATCACCATTTGCCCCATAGAGGTGAGAAATCTTTATGTAAAATACCTGGGAAATAGTCTGTGGAATCAGCACCATGGTGGTAAATCCCATCAAAGGTACCGAGTAAACTCCCAGGGCATCTGTATCCAAAAATCCTAGTATTACAAACTTGTCCACCGACTGGACCAAGGTCCAGATGAGACTGTTGATAAGCAAAGGCAGTCCGCCCACTATCATAGTCCTCATATAGGAAAAGTCAAATTCCAGCCTGACCCCGGACATAGCCTGGCGCCTAAACATGATAATGCCAAGGGCTGATGAGGCCAGAGTCATAGCATAAAGACCGTAATATCCCCACATGTTTAAGGCGATGATTCCAAGCCCTAAGGCAATGACTGTCCTTATAAAACCTATAATGGCAGAATAATTATATTTGCCATCCATTCTCACTGTGGTGTTTGACATGTCATCAAAAGATTTTAGGAGAATGAGGATTGGGCA
>JAIKWH010000001.1 GCA_024684955.1 Pseudobutyrivibrio sp. | reverse complement strand
CCAGTGTCCATGCACAAGAAATAGCCTATTTCAGCATGATAAAACACTATATATAGTTTATTATAGGTAAAGGCCTAAGATACGTCAACAATTTCTAAGAATGAGAAAAGCCCAGATGAAACTGGTCAAAATAGAATAAATACCAAGGATTGCCCCTGAATTATCAACAGAAACAGACACATCAAATATGAACATAGTTGTAAAAATCAGTGCTGTTGCAATAGCAAGTGCGATAATAGCAAAACCAATAAGTAAATCTTTGTTTAATCCTTTCATGATACAAATACCTCCTTTTAAAACCCTGGGGCTCCTTTATCCTGGAATCCCTTAACAACTGAAGTAATTATATATTGTTGATATGTACCTTTATAGGGACACTCCCCAGACTTCCTGTTTTAGAGGACAACTTTTCGCCATTGCCAAGGAAAATAATTGTAGGTAGGGGCTGAATGAACATGATAAAATAAATATAGGTTCGCAAGTCGACTGCAATGGATAATAGTTGACCTGTAAAAAGGAGTTTATTAATAGTAAAAAGGAGAAACGTATGGCAGAAAAATCAAAGGTTTATTTTACCGATTTTCGTACCAGTATTGACCAGCCTCTCACCGAAAAATTGAAAAAGTTAATTCGCAAGGCAGGAATTGCTTCCATTGATATGGATGGCAAATTTGTTGCTATAAAAATGCACTTTGGTGAATTGGGAAACATGGCCTACCTACGTCCAAATTATGCAAAGGCAGTGGCTGATGTGATAAAGGAATTGGGAGGCAAACCATTTCTAACAGACTGCAACACCCTATATCCCGGCAGTAGGAAAAACGCTTTAGAGCACTTGGACTGTGCAAATATAAACGGATTTAATACAGTGACCACAGGTTGCCAGATTATTATCGGAGACGGATTGCGAGGCACAGATGATATAGAGGTGCCGGTGAGAAATGGAGAATATTGCAAGGAAGCACTTATAGGAAGGGCTGTTATGGATGCAGATATTTTTATTTCTCTTACACATTTCAAAGGCCATGAAAGCACCGGATTTGGCGGAGCCCTTAAAAATATAGGCATGGGATGTGGCAGTCGCGCTGGCAAAATGATCCAGCACAAAGCCGGCAAGCCTGAGGTAAATCCTGCAAAGTGTAGAAGTTGTCACCGTTGTGCAAAGGAATGCGGTTCCGATGCAATCACCTATGAAAATGGCAAGGCATTTATCAATCAGGATTTGTGCAAAGGATGCGGAAGATGTATCGGCGCATGTGCCTTTGATGCCATTGCAAACCAGAATGAGGATGCCAATGAGCAGTTATGTTGCAAAATTGCAGAATACACCCAGGCAGTTGTGGATGGTAGACCATGTTTTCATATTTCACTGGTCCAGGACATTTCTCCAAACTGTGATTGTCACTCTGAAAACGATGCTCCTATCCTGCCAGATGTGGGAATGTTTGCATCCTTTGACCCAGTTGCTTTAGACCAGGCCTGTGTTGATGCCTGCCAGAAAAATCAGCCTTTGCCTAACAGTCAACTGTCTGACAACCTCAGTAGCCAAGGATGGGAATTCCACTATGACCACTTTAAAGACAGCAACCCAAATGTACGCTGGAAGGAAACCTTGGAGCACGCCGAAAAAATTGGTGTAGGAACAAGAGAATACGAATTGATAAAGATGTAAAAAAGGAAAACCCCGGAGCATAAAACTCCGGGGTTTCCTTTTGCTAAAAAAAGTTATAAATAAAGAAAAGAAAATAGAATTAAGAAATAGTCAAATTAACTTGCGATTACTTGCTGGCTTTTTTTCCAAACTTGTTTGTCAAAGCAACTACAGCTGCTCCCAAACCAAGGAGAATGATTATAGCGATAACAAGTTTAACTGGAGAGAAACCATCTTCATTTCCAGCTGCTGGAACCTGCTCATCTGTGATTGCAGTATCGTTAGTGGCATTATTATCCTCATTGCTTGCAATTGAAAGTTCTTCATCAGATGTTTCCGCTACATCAGCAACTTCCTCTTCCACTGCATCTTCAACTTCTTCCTCTACCTCTGTTGTAGTCTTTGTTGACTTTGCTGGCTTTTTAACAGACTTGATGCTTTGTGCTGTCTTGTTATTCTCAGCAAGCAAACCTGCAACAGGTGTGATTGTATCAGCAATCTGGGTTGTGGCTACAGGCTTTGCTGTAGATGAAGAACCAGATGTAGAACCAGATGAAGAACCGCCAGCATTTGATCCTGAAGAAGGATTTGTGCTAGGTGTCTGTCCTGGGTTTGATGGGTTTGATGGGTCTGCTGGCTCAACTGTAGGAAGCTCCATGTCATCCGCATCATTCTCTTCCCAAGAGCTATCACCTTCTCCATCCTGACCTGGCTGAGCCTTTACAAGAGTGATTGTCGCATCCTTGAAAAGAAGTGATGCATTGTTTGCCTTACTCTCACCAAGACCAAGTACTACGTGAACATTAGGAAGGGTAGCAGCTGCTACAAACTCTTTGCTAGCTGAGCAGAAACCATCACTATCTGTATTATCTGGATCAAATGTAAGTTCATTTGCGCCCTCGTATACAGTCCATGCACCACCAGCTTCCTGAACGATGTACTTAAATGTGTTATTTGTATTTCCTTCTAATCTGTACTTGATCTCAAACTTATACTTCTGACCTGCCACAAGTGTAAATTCTGGACTAATTATCTGTGGAGAATACCAAGCACCACCTGATGTAAGACCTGCAGCTGTATTTACTCCATTTTCTGTATTGTGGTTAATGCCAAAACTATTACCATTACCATCGTCACCATTCCATGCATCATCTGCTGTAAGTGGAGTCTCATCAATTTCAGCAGCCTGGTTAGCGCCCTTGAATGTTACATTGTCAATCTGGACCTCAGCGCCCTTTCCAAAGTGCAGAAGAACTGCAGCGTTATCAATATTCTCATCAAGCGAAAGGTTAAGAACCTGCTTGTTTACTCCGTCCTGTCCATTGTATCTAAGGGTGTAACCCTTTACATACTGGCCAAGAGTTCCTGTCTCATCAGTAGTATAGACAGCTGCTGTAATTGTTGTATCCTCTTTAGAATACATGTCAAATGTAAGTGTATAATCATCTGCCTTCATCTGACCTACATACTGGTAAAGACCAGGTGTACCATCTTCTGATGAAATCTGTGCTCTTCTCTCATAGTACTTAACTCCATCAGGAATGTTTTCATAATTTGTCTTAGAAGCTACATCGATAACTTTTACGTCATCTGCTGCTATAGCCTCTGTTGTATATCTTGGAACATAAAGTTTTGTTCCCCCAAGGGCTGTCCAATAACCTACGTGATCATTGCCCTCATCAAATGTACCATTGTAAATTAAGTCTCCATTAGGAAGTGGAGTCCTAGAAGCCTCCTCTTGGGCCAGTGCTTCTGGATTAACAATTTCAACTTTTACATTTGAAACAAATACTGAGCCTGCTGCTCCCTTTCCAATGTTAAACTCGATACGACAGTTATCAAAATCTTCTACCTGATTAACAAGGAATGAATATGATGTAGGCTCCTCAGCAAGTGCAAATGACTGGATACCATATGTAGACCAACCTGCCCACTCCTTAGAGTCGCAGTTTACAGTCTTTCCTACCATGCCACCATCTGCATAGGCGTCAAAACTAATCTTGTATACATATCCAGCCTTAGCATTGTAGTGTCCGATAATCTGGTTTGAATAATCTTGTCCACCACCAGAAACTACATTTGCTTTGATCCACTTCTTACCATCAATAGTAACAACTTCTCCAGTAAGACCATTGGCATCAGTCTGATTTGAAACATACCACTTAGACATATCAGTATCTGCGTCAGCAAGACCTACCATAGAATCAAGAGATCCTACTGTAGTAATCTCAGCAATCTGATTTAATCCTGCATATTGTTGCCAATCAGTTTTTGCTCCTTCTCCAGCTGTACGATATGCAACACCTGGATATCCCTCTGTCTTCTGATATACACGTACATAGTCAACGTACATATTAATATCGCCATCAAAGTTTGCCTTGTTTGCGCTTCCGCCAAACTGTCCACTATCTACTGCAAGATTGAGAAGCATGTAGAATGGCTGATCAAATGGAGCATCAAAACTAAGGGCGTCTGAATCACCAGCAATAGCATTCTTCCAATTTGAAAGAGTATAGATAGGCTGACCATCATAAATCCATGTCATTGATCCTGGCTGCCAATCAACTGCATATGTATGGAAGTATGAAATCTCTGAATTTAAATCTGTATATCCACTACCCTTGTACACATGCTCTGGAGCACCCCAGTGAAGAGTACCACATGCCTTGTCTGCATTTGTACCTGTTGTCTCCATAATGTCAATCTCGCCTGATGTAGGCCAGTTGCCATAGATTTCTGTAGACTCTGGAAGCATCCAGAATGCAGGCCATGCACCAGCAGTCTGTGGCAGTGCAATTCTTGCCTCTACATGTCCATAAGTTGTATTAAATAATTGACCATCTGGCTTTGTAGATCTGATTCTTGCAGATGTATAGTTCTTAGAAGACTCGTTTGCATATCTATATCCATTGTCTTCTCTTTGAGCTGTAATTCTAAGGTATCCGTCGCCTTGATTATCTCCGGTCAGATCCTCATTTACAGCAATATTATCTGTATTGCCTGTATAGCACTGTAATTCGTTATTACCCCAACCATAGTTGTTGCAATCTGTAGAACCATCACCTAATTGGTATGCCCAATTGTCAAGGTTAAGGCCTGTATTTCCATCTACATTTGCATCCCCATAATTGCCATCAAACTCATCGTTCCAAATAAGGTCATATCCATCCAGTCCGATTGGCTGTGCTGGATAATCATATTTTTCATTGTCCTCTACTGCTGAAAAGTCATGCTCTTTGCCATTAGCAACTGGCTCGTCATCAGAATCTTCTGATACTGGCTCTCCAGAATTATCTACATAATTTCCATCTTCATCCTTGAGAGAAACCTTTGAAACCTTAACAGTGTTATCAAAATTACCACCGTCTGGATTACCCAAAGCATAAAGAATCATTAAACTTTCAATATCTACTGCCTTTGTGGTTGTGACTTCAATATTGTTTACTCCAGCATTTAAATCATGGCTGCCCTCATAAAATACTGCTCCATCATTGTTTAAATCACCTAATTTAAGGAACAAAGGAGCTGCCTTTTCAGCCTCAACCTTAAAAGCTAAAGTATAAGTTTTGCCAGAGGTTACCTTTACAAGGTTCTTTAACTGGATTTGCCATTTGCTATCATAACCCCAGTCTCCACCCCAATCGTTGCCTGATACTGTAAGCACATCCTTGGTATATTTTGTAGAGATGTTTGTACCGCCATCTAAATAGTCATTGCTATGGTCAACACGGCTTAAGTCAAGATACTTTGGCTCAACCACTTTTTCAACTTTAAGATTACTAATAACAATAGTATTCTCAAATTCGCCATTTGTATTTCCAAGGGCAAACAATACCATAAGTTTGTCAATATCCACAGGTTTTGTAGTAGTAATCTCTATAGTATTATTCCCTGCTTTTAAATTTTGGTCTCCTTCATAAAATACTGCGCCATTGTTATTTACATCTCCTAATTTAAGGAACATAGGAGCATCCTTATCTGACTTTGCCTTAAATGAAACCTTATAATATGAATCCTTCTCTACTGGAACTAATTCTTTTAACTGAATCTGCCACTTGCTATCTCCACCCCATTCGTTGCCCCAGTCAGAGCCTGTTGCTGTGATAGAGTCCGCGTCATAAGTAACTTTTACATTAGTACCAGCATCAACATAATCTTGATGGTCAATTGTTGTAAAGTCAATAAAAGTTCCATCATCTTCAGGTGTTTCTTCCACTGGCTTTTCTTCACTAGAAGTAGCCTGTGCAATCTTCATGTTTGAAACCTTGATTGTCTTGCCCTCATTACCAAGAGAGCCGCCAAACATAATTGCCACTCTTGTATTGTTAACAAAAGGACTAGTCACTGCGTTAGTAGTGATGGTAACAGTCCTTTTTTCTCCGGCTGTAAGTTCAAATGTTGGAGCACTATCTAAAAGACCACCCCATGAGTTAGTCTCTTGGATATTAATCTGAACCTTTGCATCAGTCTCAGAATAAAGGTCTGCAGTAAAGGTGTACTTCTTGCCTTCTACAAGTTTAAGTCCTTCTCCGTAATACTGCACATCCCAATTATTTCCTGTAGATGTTGTAACATTTACAGAAACTGAATCGTCATCTTTTTTATCAAACTCAGCAGAACCATTTGTTGTCCATACAAAGGAAAGATCCTCATCTTCTACTGGTGTCTCAGTAGATGGCTTGTCATCCTCCTTTGGCTCCTCCTCCTTTGGCTCCTCTTCCTTTGGCTCCTCTTCTACGTTGCCAGGAATTGTTACTGTTGCTGTAGCTGCTGGAGAAAGTTCTTCACCTTGTTCTCCCTGTAATTTGATAGTATATGTGCCTGGTTCATATGTATCAGGATACCAATGATATCCCAACTCCTGGCCCTCATATACCTTTTCATAATCATTGGAGTCACAGCTAATTGTTACTTTGTAAGAATCATAACCTGCTGCCCCCCATACAAAGCCAATACCTTGTGATGCATTATATGTTGCATCCTGTCCAAATGGTACTGTTAAACTATCATTTACAGTTGCCGCCTGTACCACTGCCAATGCACTATAAGGCATGACAGAACTAGGAGCTGTGGCAAGCATTGCGGCTGCAACACCTACTGTCAGTCCCTTTTTCAAACTTCTTTTTAAACCCATTTTTTTCAAAATACCTCTCCTTTCATAACATTTTGAAAATTACCCTGGATATAGTGTATGTTGTCTACTCAACATTAAAAAGAATAATTTTTTTAGTTTGGTGTCATTTTTCCATTTAAAAAAATTTAGGGAAACTAAATGAAAGATGAAAGTTTTCACACAAAAAAAAGGACCCGCAAAAGCGGGTCCGAAAATCCTAAACAAACATTAAATTGCAAGGAAGAACTTGATGAGGAATATAATTGCGATACCAAGTGTAAGACCTGATACTTCCTTAATTTTGCCAGTAGCAATTTTGATAACTGCATATGAAATCATGCCGATACCAATTGCATGTCCGATTGAACCAGAGATTGGCATTGCAATCATCATAAGGGCAACAGGAACGCATACTGAAAGGTCCTCGAAATTGACCTTTTTAAGACCAGTCATCATAAGCACACCAACATAGATAAGAGCTGCTGATGTAGCTGCTGCAGGAATGATAGCTGCAATTGGTGAAAGGAATGTACATGCAAGGAATGCAAGACCGCAAACCAATGCTGTAAGACCTGTACGTCCACCGGCCTCAACACCTGAAGCTGACTCGATGAATGTAGTAACTGTTGATGTACCTGTGGTAGAGCCTACCAAAGTACCAACAGCATCAGAGATAAGGGCCTCTTTCATGTTTGGCATGTTGCCCTGATGGTCAACCATACCAGCACGTGATGCAGTACCAACGAGAGTACCGATTGTATCAAACATATCGATAACACAGAATGTAATAACAAGGGTAACTGCTGTGAACCAACCCATCTCTACAAGACCCTGGAAATTGAACTTGAACAAGGTTGTAGCAGCCATATCTCCAAATGCTGGAACAAATGAAGCTGTTGTAAGTGAAGCAAATGGGTTTGTGCCAAGGAGCGCGAAATCTCCAATCCAGTAAATAACCGATGCGCAAAGCATACCAACGATAACTGCACTCTTTACTCCCTTAGAAGCGAGAACAACAATTACGAAAAGTCCAATGAACATAGTAACTACTGAAAGAACCATTGTAGGATAAGCATCTCCCATTGTGTCCTTAGCAAACTTTGCTGTGAGGGCACCGAAAAAGTCTCTCATAACGAAGAACTGGTTTCCATCCGAATTTGCAATATAAACATTTGAGCCAAGGCCGATGTTCATAAGCATAAGACCAATTGCTGGTGAGATACCCATTCTGATTCCCAGTGGGATAGCATCAACAATTTTTTCACGAACGTTGAGAAGAGAAAGTATAAAGAAAATTACACCTTCAATGAGAATAATGCAAAGCATTGACTGGAATGACTGTACATAACCCATACCTGTCATAGCCATAAGATTGCCAATAACTACTGCCATGAATGAGTTGAGGCCCATACCTGGAGCAAGGCAGAATGGCTTGTTTGCAAGGAATGCCATGACGAACATAGCAACTGCAGATGAGATACATGTAGCAAGGAATACTCCATTCCAGAGTTCCTGGCCGCCAGCACCGTATCCTGTAAGGATGTTTGGATTCAGGGCAATGATATAAGCCATTGTCATGAATGTTGTGAGTCCAGCGAGCACTTCTGTTTTAACAGTTGTGTTGTTTTCGCTGAGTTTGAAACGCTTCTCTAACATAGTTTCCTCCCTTTGTTAAGAAAAAAGTTAATATATTATAAAGTCTTTCTTTCATCTTGTGTAAAATAGGATGAAATACAAACTTTATTTCCAGAAGCTAGTCTTCTTTATTTTCCATGGCGAGCCAACTCTTTTTTAGTGATGAGACCGCAAAAAGAATGGCCGTACCAAGGATTCCTATGGTAAGAATGTCAACAATAAAAGCGAAAAATCCCTGGGTGTATGTGCGCAGCACCTCTTCCCCAAAAACCAGAGCATCCAAAGTAGGAGCAATGACAATCCAAGAAAGGGCATTAAACATGAGTTGGACCACATTGAAAAAACCTGCTTTTTTAATATTAAATTCGCCCTCAAGGACGTCATATCTGTGATAAAACCAGCCTATACCCAGGCCAAGAACACCGTCGGCAATTACCCAAGCCATGTACAACTTGTCATAAAACAAAAGGTCTGCAATCATATGTCCAAAAAAGCCGATAACAAAACCAACAATAGGACCATATATAGCAGATAGAACTGCAAGGAGTGCATATCTGACTTGTATAGCTGTCGCCGGAATAATTTCAAATGGGACTCTAAAAGTTGTGAGTCCAAAGAAAAGCGTTATTCCAAGAATACTGGCAACCAGTTCTCTATAACCGAATTTAAATTTATATTTCATACATATTATCCCCTAACACGCTTCTTTAACTATAAGTCAGTAAGATGAAAAATTCAATTATTAAAAAACTCTAAAATTAACAGATTTACGTTTTTGTTTATTGTACTTTTCCACCTTGCCATTTATAATATTTGAAGTTGCGAATTATACATATAATAAGAAAGAATAATATTATGGAAAACAAATTATTCAAGTTAGGAATCGACATCGGATCTACTACTGTAAAGATTGCAGTGCTAGATCAAGAAGGCAATCTTTTATTTTCAAATTATCAAAGACATTTTGCTAATATCCAGCAAACACTCACAGATTTATTAACTCAGGCTAAATCAGCCCTGGGAGAAATTACAGTATCAGCAATGATTACCGGCTCTGGCGGTCTCACCCTGGCAAAACATCTAGGTGTAGAGTTCGTACAGGAGGTTATCGCAGTATCTACCTCCCTCACCCACTACGCTCCACAGACAGACGTGGCTATCGAATTAGGTGGCGAGGATGCAAAGATAATATATTTCGAAAACGGTAATGTAGAACAGAGAATGAATGGTATCTGTGCCGGCGGTACAGGTTCTTTTATAGACCAAATGGCATCCCTCCTTCAGACTGATGCCAGTGGCTTAAACACATACGCAAAAGACTACAAGGCCATATATCCAATTGCTGCCCGCTGTGGCGTTTTTGCAAAGACAGACATTCAGCCTCTTATTAATGAGGGTGCACTAAAAGAAGATTTGGCAGCCTCTATTTTCCAGGCTGTTGTCAACCAGACCATCTCTGGTCTTGCCTGCGGTAAACCAATCCGGGGTCATGTTGCATTCTTAGGTGGTCCACTCCATTTTTTGGATCAGCTGAGAGAGGCCTTTATCCGCACCCTAAAATTAGATGAAGAGCACGCAATTCTTTTGGACAACTCTCATCTTTTTGCAGCCATTGGTTCTGCCCTTAATGCAAAAATAGAAAAATCAGTTGAGTTGGACTCACTTATCGATCAGTTGTCAAACGGCATCAAGATGGATTTTGAGGTGGCCAGACTGGACCCTCTATTTGAATCAGAAGATGATTTTAGGGCATTCAGAGACAGACATGCCAAGGCCCAGGTTGTAAAGGGCGACCTTGCCACATATCACGGCAATGCTTATTTGGGTATAGATGCAGGTTCTACCACCACCAAACTGGCAGTAGTTGGTGATGACGGCACACTGCTTTATTCCTTCTACTCTAGCAACAATGGTAGCCCACTCATTACAGCCCAGACAGCCTTAAAAGAAATCTATTCTATCATGCCTGAGGACACCCACATCGTCCACTCTTGCTCTACCGGCTATGGTGAGGCATTGCTAAAGGCTGCCCTAAAACTGGATGACGGTGAGGTAGAGACAATTGCCCACTACTATGCTGCAGCCTTCTTTGATCCAGATGTAGACTGCATTCTCGATATCGGTGGTCAGGATATGAAATGTATCCGCATCAAAAACGGTGTGGTTGATTCTGTACAACTAAACGAAGCATGCTCATCAGGATGTGGTTCCTTCATTGAGACCTTTGCAAAGGGATTGGATTTCACAGTTCAAGACTTTGCTGAGGAGGCTCTTTTTGCCCTCAATCCAATCGACCTGGGCACCCGCTGTACAGTATTTATGAATTCAAAAGTAAAGCAGGCCCAAAAGGAAGGTGCCAGCGTTGCTGACATCTCTGCTGGACTGGCTTACTCTGTTATAAAAAATGCCCTGTTCAAGGTTATCAAATTATCTGATGCCTCAGAGCTTGGCCAAAATATTGTTGTGCAAGGTGGTACTTTCTACAATAACGCAGTCCTTAGATCCCTGGAAAAAGTGGCTGGAGTAGATGTTATCCGCCCAGACATTGCCGGTATCATGGGAGCCTTTGGCTGTGCTCTTATTGCCAAAGAACGCTACGAGGAGAATCCTACCACTAGCACCCTGGGCATAGACGAAATCAACAAACTCACCTTTGATACTGAGCTGAGCCGCTGCCAGGGATGCAACAACCACTGTCTTCTCACTATCAATAAATTCTCCGATGGCAGACAGTACATCACCGGAAACCGCTGCGAAAAAGGTGCAGGTGGAGTCAAAAATAAAGACAACATTCCAAACCTTTACGAATACAAATACAGACGTATCTTTAGTTACAAACCTCTTTCTAAAGAGGAGGCAACAAGAGGCACTGTCGGTTTACCTCGTGCTCTTAATATGTACGAGAATTACCCATTCTGGGCTACCTTCTTTAAGGAGCTGGGCTTTAGGGTAGTTACATCTCCTCGCTCATCCCGAAGCATCTATGAGATGGGTATCGAGTCTATTCCTTCAGAGTCAGAATGCTATCCAGCAAAATTGACTCACGGACATGTACAGTGGCTCATTGAAAAGGGCAATGTAGACTTCATCTTCTACCCTTGCATTCCTTTCGAAAGAAATGAGTTCCCAGATTCTGGCAACCATTACAACTGCCCAATCGTCACTTCATACGCTGAGAATATTAAAAACAACGTGGATGAAATTACTACAGGCAAGGTTCGTTTCCTCAATCCATTTATGGCATTTTCCAGCGAGGAAATTCTTGCCAACCAGTTGGCAAAGGTATTTAAAGAAGAATTTGATATAGCTGGAGAGGAAATCAGAAATGCTGCTCACCTTGCCTGGGTTGAGCAAGGCAATTTCCGCAATGATATGTATGCCAAGGGCAAAGAGGTTTTGAAATATCTAGAGGAAACAGGCCGACACGGAATCGTGCTTGCAGGTCGTCCATACCATGTGGACCCTGAGATCAATCACGGTATACCAGAGCTTATTAACTCCTATGGCATCGCTGTTTTAACAGAGGATTCCATCTCTGATATGGGAGAATTAGAGCGTCCACTTATAGCCTTAGACCAGTGGATGTACCATACCAGAATGTATTCTGCAGCAAACTATGTGAAAAAACATGACAACCTGGATTTGATTCAGCTTAATTCCTTTGGTTGCGGTCTAGATGCCGTCACCACAGACCAGGTTTCAGATATCCTTACCAAGTCAGGAAAAATATATACCTGTCTAAAAATCGATGAGGTTAACAACCTAGGTGCAGCACGTATCAGAGTCAGGTCTCTCATCGCTGCCCTCAGGGTCAAGGCAAAAAAACACATTGAAAGAGAAATTAAGCCTTCTAACTTTAATAGGATAGTATTCACTGAGGAGATGAAAAAAAATTACACAATTCTCTGCCCTCAGTTATCTCCTATCCACTTTGACCTGATTGAGCCAGCATTTAATGCTGCCGGATACAACCTTGTCATTCCTGACATTCCTACCCGCACCTGTGTGGATGTAGGACTTAAATATGTAAACAACGATGCTTGCTACCCATCACTCCTTGTGGTAGGACAGTTGATGTCGGCTATCGATTCTGGAGAATTCGATATGAATCGCACAGCCATCCTTATCTCTCAAACCGGAGGTGGTTGTCGTGCCAGCAACTATATTGGATTCATCCGCCGAGCCTTGGCAAAGAAGGGATACCCAGATGTACCGGTCATCTCCCTCAATGTCAGTGGACTGGAGAAAAATCCTGGCTTTAAACTTACACCTAGTCTGATTCAGCATGGCCTTTATGCCCTGACCTTTGGAGATATTTTCCTCCGCTGCGTATATAGGGTTCGCCCATATGAGGCAGTGCCTGGCTCCACTAATGAGCTGCATGAAAAGTGGAAAAAGGAAGTCATTCAATTTATATCAAACGACAAGATTCTTTCTCACAGAAAATTCAAGAACCTTTGTCGCCAAATAATCAGGGATTTTGACACTCTTCCTATCAAAGAAGATTTGAGAAAGCCTAGGGTTGGTATTGTAGGAGAAATCTTGGTCAAGTTCCTCCCTGCTGCCAACAACCACTTGGCTGACCTCTTAGAGTCAGAGGGAGCAGAAGCAGTGGTTCCTGACCTTACAGACTTCCTCCTTTACTCATTCTTTAATTCAAACTTTAAAAATGAGAATTTAGGAACAAGCAAAAAGAGCAGGCTCTATTCTAACCTTGGAATCAAATTCTTTGAATGGCTCAGAGCCGCAGCAAGGGATGAATTCAACAAGTCTAAGAGGTTTACTGCACCAGCCTATATTACCGATACTGCAGAGGGTGCCAAGGACATTGTATCCATGGGTAACCAAACTGGTGAGGGTTGGTTCCTTACCGGAGAGATGCTTGAGCTTATTGATAATGGTGCCAAAAATATCGTTTGTATACAGCCATTTGGCTGTCTTCCAAACCATGTTGTTGGAAAGGGTGTAATCAAGCGAATTCGCCATGAGCATCCAGATGCAAACATTGTAGCCATTGACTACGATCCAGGTGCATCAGAGGTTAATCAGTTAAACAGAATCAAACTGATGCTTTCAACCGCCAACAAAAACCTTAAAAATATTGGGTAATATAAAAGAAAAGTCTTTGAAACAAACAAGTTTCAAAGACTTTTTTTATACTTAAATATCAGATTTTACAATGCAAAATTCATAGGGTTTGAGGATCATAGGCTCCCGGTCCGTCTCAGAATAATTGTTTAATACCACCCTGTCTCCATAGAATTCTACAGGTATCTTTCTAGAGGTAAGGTTGCAGTAGATATACAATCTCTCCTCCACCGCCTCTCTGGTAAATATATATACATTGCGAGGGCTAGCCACCCTGCGATATGTTCCTTCTATAAGAGCTTTAGAATTCTTCCTAAACTCAATCATAGTCTTGTAGAATTCCAAGATAGAATTGTTATTTGTTTTTTCCCAATCTATATCCTCATTGACAGATCCAACTAAGCCCATTTCCTGGCCCTGGAATATAACAGGCAGTCCCTTTAGAGACAAGTTAAGGCCACATAAAAGTTTGGCTGAAATCTCATAAAATTCAGATGTATTTCCAAACAAATCAAGGGACCTATCGTGATTGCTATCCTCCATAAAAATAAGAGGGAAATCGTTTTCTTGCTGAATCCTGTCTAAAGCGAAAATAAAGTTTTGTGGGTAAAAAAGATTTAGAGATAAGAATTGTTTTGTGGCAGTATCCATATGGTCCGTAGATGTGCTGACATCCACACCAATAGCCTCCCCCAGTTCCTCATTGGCAAAGACCTTAATGCCTGACCTTTTAGCCTTGCTAATAAGTTTGTCATACATGTCCTCAAAATTGCCCTGTGAATTATTCAGTTCTGTGGTTATTTGATTGTTGCATTCAGAATTGAGAAGTATTGAATCTACACCAAGATCTTTAAGATAAGAGATTTGGGAAATTATGCCCGAAATATCCCCTTGACCATC
>JAIKWH010000077.1 GCA_024684955.1 Pseudobutyrivibrio sp. | reverse complement strand
TATGCCAACCACTTTCAAAACATCCTTTTTGCCTATGTCAGACAGTAGGATTTTTTCTGTGTCTGAATAGACCTTTGTTTTGCCAGTGATTTTGTAATTGCTATCCCCCAGAGTGAGTATATTGTTGGACAGGTCCAGTTTGAATTTGGAAACATCATCATATTCCCAAACCTGGTTTGTCTTTTGCACTGTGGCCAAAGCTTTTGATGAAGGCAGTATATCCCCAATAGTAACAACTGACCCTATGTTAAAGTTGGCAACGCTGCTGCTATTGCCGTACTTGTCCAAAAATTTGGTGGTCATATTGTACTTGTACCTCAGCTGCTTGCGGGTGTCTATTTGATACAAAGAGATAGTCTCCTCTGTCATGTTCAGTTCTTCTATAATATAGATAGGCTCCTGAATATCCAGGGTTACATCACCCTCCTCTTGACTATCTACACTGTCAGTTTCATCCTTTGTCTCCTGTCCCTCTTTTACAATATCTCCCTTTACAGATATTGTGGAAGTGTTTTTCCGCTGGCCGCAGGACATCAAGCACAGGCAAAGAACCCCAAGCATCAGTATGAACTTTATCTTTTTTCGTAAAAACATCCCAACCATAAGCCTATTTTAGCATATCTAAAACTTTGTTTAACTGATAATCTCTATTGTTAGTCTCAGGATTTTCAACTGCCTCATCAAATAGGATTTGCAATATTTCTCCTATTTTCTTTCCCTGAGGTATGCCAAGTTCAATAAGGTCTTTTCCGCTAACCTTTAAATCCTTTATAGCAAGGCAGTCTCCCTGGGCCAGAATTGTCTCATACATAGCCTGCAAGCCATCTATGTATGCCATCTTTTCAGCCCGATGGTAATCGCTTTGAGCTAGGGCGTCAGCCCTCTTTACTGCCAGTAGATTGCAGAAATTGTCCTGACCAACTCTGATGATCATTCTCCTAACATTTCGCTGGCTTATCTCAGGCCTTTCATCATGGTTGCGGACCAGAACTTGCACCTTGTCTATGGTATCATTGTCAAACTTTAGTCTCCGCAAAAAGTCCTTTGCCATGTCCGCCCCCTTTATAGGGTGACCCTTAAAATGATTTTGACCTTTTTCGTCCACTGTCTTGCAGTTTGGTTTTGCTATGTCGTGGAGTAGCATGGCTAGTCGCAGCACCTTGTCTGCCCTAATATTTTCCATGGCATGTACTGTATGCATACCCACTGTATAGCAGTGGTGTTTGTTTAACTGGTCGCAGGCCATCATAGTGTCAAACTCTGGGAAAAAGACACGGCTGAGTCCTGTTTCGTAGACATCCACCATCCTATCAGGATGGTCTGAGACAATTAGTTTTACCAGTTCTACCTGTATTCTTTCTGCGCTAATTTTTGAAAGGCTAGGAGCCAGGTCCCTAATGGCCTGTCTGGTAGTATCCTCTATGTCAAATCCCAGCTGGGCAGAAAACCTCAGGGCCCTCAGCATCCTCAGGGCATCCTCTTCAAATCGGGAGTGAGGGTTTCCCACAGCCCGAATCACTTTGTTGTCAAGATCCTGCTGGCCGCCAAACAGATCCACCAGTCCCCGGCTGTCATTGTAGGCCATGGCATTGATTGTAAAATCACGACGCTTTAGGTCCTCCTCCAGGGAGGCTGTAAAGGTGACAGACTCAGGATGTCTTCCATCATTGTATTTGCCGTCCACCCTGTAGGTAGTAACCTCATATCCTACTCCAGACAACAGGACTGTCACTGTGCCGTGCTCAATTCCCGTGTCAAAAGTGCGCTCAAACAAGGACTTTACCTCCTCAGGCTTGGCCGAGGTTGTAATGTCCCAATCGTTAGGAATTTTCCCTAGAATGCAGTCACGGACACAGCCGCCTACTGCATAGGCTTCGTGTCCGTTAGATTCTAATACATTTATTATGTTTGAAACGTCTGCTGGTAAATTCATATTAATAAGCTTTACCCCAATATACAAGTTTCTTGGCTGGCTTGCCGC
This sequence comes from Pseudobutyrivibrio sp., assembly GCA_024684955.1. Classification (GTDB taxonomy): domain Bacteria; phylum Bacillota; class Clostridia; order Lachnospirales; family Lachnospiraceae; genus Pseudobutyrivibrio. The sequence continues at coordinate 7,338 of JAIKWH010000077.1, read as the reverse complement.
AGCATGCACAAACATCAGAAATCTGCTCCTGATCTGTAAATGGCATACAGCGAGAAGTAACTGCCAAATCCTCTTTTATCTTGTCCTCGCAAGCCTGGTCTCCACACCACATAGCGCGGATAAATCCTGGTTTGTTGTTGGCAATCTCTGTAAACTCTGCGTAATTGTGAGCATCCCAGATGTGGCTGTCTCTGTGAGCCTTTGCTCTCTCAAACATCTCCTGCTGGATCTGCTCAAGGAGCTGGGCAACCTTGCTCTCTACCTCATCAAGGCTAACCTCGATCTTTTCTCTTGTATCACGACGAACAAGAACGCACTTGTTTGCCTCGATATCCTTTGGTCCAAGTTCTACACGCAGTGGGATACCACGCATCTCACACTCAGAGAACTTCCATCCTGGACTCTTATCGCTGTCATCCAGTTTTGCGCGAGATACCTTGCCCAGTCTGCCACAGATTTCTGCTGCCTTTTCCAGCACCCCTTCCTTTTTCTGCTGGATAGGGATAACCATAACCTGAGTAGGTGCAACACGTGGTGGCAATACAAGACCTGAATCGTCTCCGTGTACCATGATGATTGCTCCGATAAGACGGGTTGTCATACCCCATGATGTCTGATGTACATACTGGAGCTGGTTGTTTTTGTCTGTGTACTGGATATTGAATGGCTTTGAGAAGTTGGTACCAAAATTGTGGCTAGTACCAGACTGTAAAGCCTTGCCGTCATGCATAAGTGCCTCGATAGTGTATGTAGCCTCTGCTCCTGAGAATTTTTCCTTTTCAGTCTTTTGGCCACGTACAACTGGCATTGCAAGTACTTCCTCACAGAAATCAGCATAAAGATTGAGCATCTGAATTGTGCGCTCCTCTGCCTCCTCTGCTGTGGCATGGGCTGTGTGGCCCTCCTGCCATAAGAACTCTCTAGAGCGAAGGAATGGACGTGTCTCCTTCTCCCAACGAACTACTGAGCACCACTGGTTGTATACCTTTGGCAAATCTCTGTGAGAATGAATAATGTCCTTATAGAAATCACAGAAAAGAGTCTCTGATGTAGGTCGAACGCAAAGACGCTCCTGAAGGGGGTTAAGTCCACCCTGTGTAACCCAAGCTACCTCTGGTGCAAATCCCTCAACATGATCCTTTTCAACCTGGAGAAGACTCTCAGGGATAAACATAGGCATATATACATTTTGCACCCCTGTCTCTTTGAATCTTCTGTCTAACTCATGCTGGATGTTTTCCCAGATAGCATAGCCATCGGGCTTGATAATCATGCATCCCTTCACTGATGAATATGCAATCAAATCAGCCTTTACGACTACGTCTGTGTACCACTGAGCAAAGTCCTCTGACATTGAGGTAATCTGCTCAACCAGCTTCTTTTCCTGTGCCATTTTAATCTCCTATCTATTATTTAATATATCAACTCAGCTCCTTGCGCCTATTAATATGCTGAGTTTGTAAGCAACTAGCCTAGATATTATATAAAAAAACAAGAAACAAGTCCACCCTACAAAAGGGCGGACCTGCAATTTTACTTTTATTTAAGGTACTTTTCCTCAAACTGTTTGATTGTGAGAGGCCTATCAAAGTAATAGCCCTGCATATAGTCTGCACCAGTTTCCTTTATAAATTCCACCTGGTCCTCAGTTTCCACCCCCTCGACAATAACCTGCATATCCAGGGTTTTTGCCAAGGCAACTATAGTGTTTACAATCTTTTGTCCCCTGGTCTCCTTTTTGTCAAAGGAGAGGAAAGCCATATCCATCTTTAGGATGTTTGCAGGCAATTCCTTAAGCATGTTAAGAGATGAATAACCGCTGCCAAAGTCATCGATTTCTATAAAGAATCCATATTCTCTCAGCCTGTTTATAATCCCTATCTGTCTTTCCTTTTCATTCATGAAAACAGACTCTGTAATCTCTAGTTTGAGGCGGGATGGTTCTATATCATATTTCCGCACCAGGTTGACCAAGGTCTCGTAGATATCTATGTAGTAAAAATCCTTTACAGAAATATTTACAGAAATGGATAATCCCTTGAATCCTCGAGAATTCCAGAAGGCCAGCCTCTTTGCCGCCTGCTCCCAGACAAAGGCGTCCAGTTTGTATATATATCCGGTGTTTTCCAACAGCGGTATAAAGGTGGCTGGGGCAATTATTCCCCTCTCTGGATGAACCCATCTAACCAGGGCCTCACAGAGGTTGCATTGACCATCCATGGAAATAACTGGCTGAAGGAAGATGGCAAATTGTCCGTCCCCTAGGGCTGTCTCAAATTCTCCCAAAATCTTTTGCTCGTTCATGTATTCAAATCTCAGCATGTCCCCATAGTAGGCTATGGTATTTTTGAAAGAATTCTTTATTGAATCTATAGCAAGGAAGGCTCCATCACACATGGATGCAATAGATACATTTCTGTCGTATATTTCATATACACCAACCAGTATTGTCATTTTATATTGACTGTTATTTAAGAGGCTACTTACCTCATTCATGCCCTCCATAAAGAGCTCTTCTGTGTAGCGTTCCTTTGGCATAAAGACGGCAAATCTGTCAGCCTCCAGTCTGGCATATACAGAACCTTTTTGCATCTTAGACCTGATGCTATCTGCAATTCGTATCAGGACCCTGTCTGCAGCCTCCAGTCCAAACATATCGTTGATTAATTTAAAGCCCTTGATATTAGAACAAACCATAACATAATCTGTGTATGGGTTTTCTTCCAACATCTTCTTACATTCTACGTAAAAACTCTCTCTGTTTAGGGCATCTGTAAGAGGATCGTGGGTACTCCTGTATTTTTCCTCCTCATAGGCCAGGTAGTCCCCGGTCACATCATAAAATGAAAAATAGCATCCACTATAATATCCATGCTTGTCATACAACTTGTTGAAATGAACATCAAACCTGTACTCATCTCCTCCCATATTGTAGACTGCCGACCAAGTATTGTTGGCTATGGAATTGGTATCCCTGCCATCCTTCCACTTTTTAAATCTCTCATCGAAAATCTTTTTGCCGGTTTTAACCCCAAACATTCTATCAGCAAACTGGTTTGAATATACGCAGTTGTCAGCCTCATCAAAGGCAATAAGGGCACACTCCATTCTCTCTGTGATAGTAGCTAACATATATTCCACCAGGGTCTTTGGGTTGTACATCAGTGTGTAATATCCAATAAAGAGGGTGCCAATACCGTAGAAAGTAATGGACACATCCACCATGACATTTGCGAATAAATATGCCACATTGAGGAGAATCAGCACAAAGAACATGATAAGTACTGAAGTATATCTCTTCCTATGAAATCCACTGGTGGTGAAAACTTTTCTAACAAAAATCGCAATTATAATTGCAACCATTATGTAGGAAAATGTCAGATGGACTGCATAGTAGTCGTTGGCCTCAAAGTTGTAGAACCAACCACCGGAGTCAACTGTTTGCTTATAAACTCGAAAAGCATGATGCCAAATGGAGTTGGTGTAAAGACTTATATTATCCGCCACTGCTACAAAGGCAATGAGAAGTGGGGCTGCTGATTTTTCATCCCATACATTTGTATACTGTCTCGCATAATAAATAAAGAGCATCAGTATCCAGTCGATGGAAGAAAAATATAGAGCATAAAAGATTTCTGCCATCAATTCATTCTTAGTATTTATACAGGCTGTATAAACAAGAATGGTAAAAATGGCAGTTAAAATAAGTCGAACAACTGACATGCTCAACTTGTTACCTTTAATAGAATGTTTATTTAAGATATAGACAACCTCTGCGAAAGCCACAAAGGCTGTCATTAAAAATAGAATTGTAAATAATTGTAGTGTACTCAATTATTTTCCCCCATTAGCCTAGTACCCGGCTATCTTTAAAGTCCTCTCCTGTTGGTTTTATATCAAATTCCATCCTGTCCCCCGTAGTAGGATGAACAAAGCCTATAAAATGTGAGCATAGGGCTAGGCTGCGGCCTGTTGCAACACCCCCATATTTAACATCACCTACAATAGGAGCCGTCCTGGATGCAAGCTGAATCCTAATCTGATGGTGCCTACCTGTGTAAAGACTAATATCAAGTAGTTTCTTATCATCCCAGGTATCTATCACCCTGTATTTGAGAGAGGCCTTCTTTGCCCTTGGGTCTGATTCCTTTACTACCTTTGACATATTCGTCCTAGTGTCTTTAACAAGGTAATCTACCAATTCTCCCTGGTCTGGGAATGACTCTCTGCTTATTATTGCATAATATTTTTTTACGAAGGTATGGTCCGTTATTTGCTTTGAAAGAGCTGATGCTGTCTTTTGATTCTTAGCAAAAACCATTACTCCTTCCACATGTTGATCCAACCTGTGGACCACAAAGACCCTAGGTTCCTCCCCATTTTCTTTCAGGTATCCCGCCAGGATAGACTCCATGTCCTTTTGGCTGGCATTTTTGGTCTGAGTAGGCACCCCTGCCTCCTTTGTACAGACTATGAGATCCTTGTCCTCAAATAAAACCTCCATACAACACTTATCCCCCTAAATTATTTTTAGCCCACCAATGATGATTATTTAATTGAATTTTAACACTTCCCCCAGGCCTTCTTAAACTCTTTCATAAGAATTTCACAAAAATATTAAACTTTGAAGCGGTATCCCACGCCCCAAATTGTCTCTATATACTGTGGCTTTGAAGTATTTAATTCAATTTTTTCTCTGATTTTGTTTACGTGTACAGTGACAGTTGAAATATCTCCAATGGATTCCTCTCCCCACAGGGTTTCAAATAACTGTTCCTTGGAGAATATTACATTAGGATTCTCTGCCAAGAATGTAAGCAGGTCAAACTCTTTTGCGGTAAAGACCTTTTCCTCCCCATTTATCCATACACGACGGGAAGCCTTGTCGATTCTAAGGCCTCTAATGCTGATTTCATCCTTTTGAATAGCCGGAGACTGAACCAATCTGTCATACCTGGCCAGATGGGCCTTTACTCTTGCCACCAACTCACTTGGAGAAAATGGTTTTGTAATATAGTCGTCTGCCCCCAGTCCAAGGCCCCTAATCTTGTCTATCTCTTCCTTTTTTGCTGTAACCATGAGAATAGGTACATTCTTTACCTCTCTGATTCTCTTGCACAGTTCAAAACCGTCAATCCCTGGCAGCATCAAATCCAAAATATACATGTCATAGTTGCCTGCCAGAGCCTTGTTTAATCCCTTTTCTCCGTCACCTTCTATATCCACCTCAAAGTTGGACAGTTCAAGGTAATCTTTTTCAAGTTCTGCGATGGATTCTTCATCCTCAATTATCAATATCCTGCTCATGAATAGCCTCCTCGTATTTGCGAATTACGAAACACATTGTTGTCCCCTGGTTTTCCTTGCTGGTAACCCAGATTTTGCCACCGTGGTCCTCCACAATTTTTTTGACTATGGAAAGTCCTATGCCGCTGCCACCTGCTGCAGAATTCCTGGAGGTGTCGGCTCTAAAGAATCTATCAAAGACATATGGAAGGTCATGCTGAGCAATCCCCTTGCCATTGTCCCCTATATCTATCTCTACAAAATCTCCCACGTCCTTGATAGTAATGATAATGTGGGAAGCCACATCAGCCCTCATGTATTTAACTGAATTGCTGATAATATTGTTTATTATCCTACCCAATTGCTCTGGGTCTGCAATAATCTGCACATCCGGATCCACAAAATTGGTGTAGTCCAATCTAATGTGCTGATTCTCCAAGTCCATTCCCAGCTCGTTTACACAATCATTAAAGTATTCATTCACATTTAATTTTTGGAAATTATAAGGAATTTTATTGGTATCAATCTTTGAATACAGGGTCAGTTCATTGATAAGAGTATTCATTTCGTTAGCCTTGTTATAGATTGTCCTGATATATTTTTCCTGCTTTTCCGGGGTCACTGCAACCCCGTCTAATATGCCTTCCGCATAGCCTTTTATGGCTGTAATAGGGGTCTTTAAATCGTGGGCGATATTAGAAATAAGAGCTCTCTGCTCCGCCTCATCCACCAATCTGTCCTTGGCGTTATTCTGCAGTCGCACTCTCATATCTTCAAAGGCATTGCAAAGGTCAGACATCTCGTCTGTGCCCGTGGATGCAATGCTAAAATCCAGGTTTCCCTCCTTGATGTTGTTAGCCGCCATGCGCAGAGCCTTCAACTGCGGGGAAATACCCTTATTAATCCACCATATCATAACCATGGCAGTCACAAACAAGATAATAAAGACCGCCACGCAAAAATTCTGAATAATGGAGTCAAATCTGTCGTTTTCAATCATAAAGTCCTGCATGTATTCTAAAACCTGGTTATCTACCCCCTGCCTCGCAGCAAAATCCTGGGCCAGGCTTTTTATTCCGTACATAAGCCCAGCGAACAATACTACTGGGACAAAAATAATTATAAAAAAAGAAACAACCAGTCTGCTTTTCAGTTTCATCTCATGTCTCCAATCATGTAGAAATAATTAAAATTGAAGCAATTTACATCTTAAAATAAAAGGCAGTCACACTAAGTGACTGCCTTTATTATACCACAGGTTTTAAACCCTATTTGAAATATTAAAGATATTTCTTTAAAGCATCTACCTTGTCAGTAGCCTCCCAAGGAAGTTTGACATCAGTACGACCAAAGTGGCCATATGCTGCTGTAGGGCGATAGATTGGACGACGTAAATCAAGCATCTTGATAATGCCGGCTGGGCGAAGATCAAAGTTTTCGCGAACTATTTCTACAATCTTTTCGTCTGAAAGCTTGCCTGTGCCAAATGTGTCAACCATAACTGATGTAGGCTCAGCAACACCGATAGCGTATGAGAGCTGAATCTCGCACTTGTCTGCAAGACCTGCAGCAACGATGTTTTTGGCTACATAACGGGCAGCGTAAGCTGCAGAACGGTCAACCTTGGTGCAATCCTTACCTGAGAATGCACCGCCGCCATGGCGAGCATATCCACCGTAAGTATCAACGATGATTTTGCGGCCTGTGAGACCTGCATCACCATGTGGTCCACCGATTACAAAACGTCCAGTAGGGTTGATGTAGAACTTTGTCTTTTCATCAATCATTTCCTTTGGAAGCACTGGATCGAATACGTATTTTTTGATATCTGCGTGAATCTGTTCCTGAGTGACATCTTCATCATGCTGTGTAGATAAAACTACAGCCTCAAGTCTAACTGGCTTGCCAGCTTCGTCATACTCTACAGATACCTGTGTTTTTCCGTCTGGGCGGAGATACGACAATGTGCCGTCTTTGCGGACATTTGTGAGCTGTAGAGCAAGTCTATGAGCAAGAGAAATAGGATATGGCATTAATTCTTCGGTTTCGTTT
>JAIKWH010000046.1 GCA_024684955.1 Pseudobutyrivibrio sp. | reverse complement strand
AACCTTTGCAACTTCTGCTGAAAGACGACCAAGTGTCTGACCCTCAGCGTCAACTACATACCATTTTCTCTCAATCTGAGATGGGTTTGGCATATAAGTATTCATTGAGAATTCCTCCTTAAATAAATCTAAAGCTCCAAGAAAGTGATGTCCGGGCACCTCCTCAGATATTATGTAAAACCTGCCTCCGGGCTAATGGATGCAAGCTTTCTCACTACATCAGCCGTTACATTGTACTATAGTAAAGACCATCCGTCAATATAAAAATCAGAAGTCGTACTCTATTCCAATCATGGTCAGACCGTGGGCTGGGGCTGTGGGTCCAGCCAGTTCTCTGTCCCTGCCACGGAGTATTTCTAGCATGTACATTGGCTCCATTTCTCCTGCCCCCACTTTGATTAGGGTGCCGGCAATAATGCGGACCATATTGTACAAAAATCCATCTCCTGTCAGGCGGATATGAATTACGTCATCCTCCTTGTATACTTTGGCAGTGTAGATGGTTCTAACCCTGGATTTTACCTGGGCTTTTACAGATGAAAGGGATGTGAAATCATGCTGTCCAATCAGATATGCTGCAGCCTCATTCATCTTGTCCACATCCAAGTCATAGTAATAATGGAAAGTATCCTTTCGCTTTGTAGGGTCAGGCATCTTTCTATTTAATATCTTGTATTCATAAGTCTTGCGACAAGGGGCATACCTAGGATGAAAGTCATCCTCCACCTGGCAGGAATACTGGACCACAATATCATCTGGCAAACGCTGATTTAAGGCAAAACTGATTTTGTCAGCAGGCATTCTGGAATTGGTATCAAAGACTGCCACATTGCCAAGAGAATGTACACCAGCATCTGTACGACTGGCCCCTATAATTGAAATAGGCTCTTGCAACAAATCTGTAAGGGCCTCATTCAACTTTTCTTCAATTGTTATTCCGTTGGGCTGAATTTGCCAGCCACTGTAATTGCTGCCATCATAGGCAACCACTATCATTACTCGCATAAAATTTCCTAATCACTCATTTATAAAACTACATCACAAACTTTACTGCATAGAAAAGAATAATATATGTAAAGATGCAAATGTAGGCTCTTTGGTCTAAGGATGAATATTTGAGAGGGCGCATCTTAGTGCGTCCTTCACCACCATTGTAACATCTGGCCTCCATGGCATATGACAGGTCGTTGGCCCTCCTAAAAGCAGATACAAAAAGTGGTACCAAAAGGGGAACCATATTTTTAGCCTTTTGGAAAATGTTTCCTGACTCAAAGTCTGCTCCTCTTGCCATCTGAGCCTTCATAATCTTGTCAGTCTCCTCCACCAGAATTGGGATAAATCTCAAAGCAATAGACATCATAAGGGCAATCTCATGCACTGAAACCCCTACTTTTTTCAAAAATCCAAAGGACTTTTCCAAACCGTCTGTCAATTGGTTTGGTGTAGTAGTCAGAGTCATTACTGATGTACCGATAATAAGAAGCACCATTCTAGATGTCATCAAAACTGCATTTTTAAGACCCACATCAGTGATTTTCAAAAAGCCAAATCTGACAAGTTCTCTACCTGGTGTCAAAAACATGTTGAATAAACCTGCGATAACCAAAAGAACCACTATAGCCCTTAGTCCTCTCACCATAAATGAAAATGGAACGTGACTCAGTTTTATTATTCCAATTAATGTAACCAGAACAAAGGCGAAAAGGAATATATTGTTGGCCCCGAATAATGTAATTATAAAAACAAGAGTAGCGAACAATTTAACTCTTGGATCCAGAGAATGTAGCACTGAATCTGCAGGATAATATTGTCCAATTGTAATATCTCTAAGCATTATCTTTCCTCTATTTATTAAGCATCCTAAGTATCTCGTCCCTAGCCTCAAAAACTGTAGTAGCAGTAGTTGCTACATCAAGACCGGCATCTTTTAGGTCGTTCATAACATATGTAACAGCAGGGGCTGCAAGACCCATTTGCTCCAATTCCTTGTAGTTGGCGAATACTTGGCTTGGCGTACCGTCGTATACAGGCTTGCCAGTATCCATAACTATAATCCTGTCTACGTAGTTTGCCACGTCCTCCATGGAATGGGATACAAGGATAACTGTGTCACCCCTCTTTTCATGCATCTCTGAGATAAGGCTTAAAACGTCATCCCTACCCTTTGGATCGAGGCCTGCAGTAGGCTCATCCAAAATAAGGACTGATGGTTTCATTGCAATAACTCCTGCAATGGCTGCCCTTCTCTTTTGACCACCAGAAAGTTCGAATGGGGATGCCAAGAAAAACTCCTCTGGCAGTTTTACCAGTTCTAGGGCCTCGTATGCCCTTTTAATCTGGTCCTCCTCAGAAAGCCCCTGATTCTTAGGGCCAAATTTTACATCCTCAAAGACAGTGGTCTCAAAAAGCTGGTGCTCTGGATATTGGAAAACCATTCCCACCTGAGTGCGGAGATTTTTCATATTGTAGTCTTTATCATATATATCCTGACCATTAAAGTAGACATGGCCCTCTGTGGCTTTCATAAGGCCGTTAAGATGCTGTACTAAGGTGGATTTGCCAGAACCGGTGTGTCCAATGATTCCGATGAACTCCCCCTCTTTAATAGTAAGACTGACATCATCAAGGGCTGTAACCTCATAAGCGGTGCCAGGGCTATATTTGTAGGAGACATGGTCCATAATTAGCACATTTTCATTTGCTGCCATTATATCTGTCCTCCTTTTTTAATCTTTACCAACTCATCCACCAATTCCTGGCGGGTGAGAATGCAATCGCTAAGAGGCACTCCTGCCTTTTTTAACTCGTGGGCTAAAAGGGTAACCTGTGGCACATCAAGGCTGTGCTCCTTAAGTTTTTCCACGTCCTTAAAGATTTCACGAGGCTTACCCTCCATGAAAATCTTGCCCTTTTCCATAACATATACGTAATCAGAATCTACTACCTCCTCCATATAGTGGGTAATAAGAATAACTGTAATATGTTTTAATTTGTTAAGCTCATGGACAGCCCTAAGGACATCTGCTCTACCATCTGGATCCAGCATAGCTGTAGGCTCATCCAAGATAATACATTTTGGCTCCATGGCCATAACACCTGCTATGGCTACCCTCTGCTTTTGTCCGCCGGACAGTTTGTTTGGAGAATGGCTTTTGTACTTGTACATACCAACCATTTTGAGGGCATTCTCCACCCTCTCTATTATCTGGTCTGTAGGAATACCAATATTCTCAGGCCCAAAGGCCACATCCTCATCAACTACAGATGCAATAATCTGATTATCAGGATTTTGAAAAACCATGCCTGCAGCCTGTCTGACAGAAAATGTATATTCCTCATCCGAGGTATTCATACCATCAACCAAAATCATACCCTCAGATGGAGTAAGCAAGGCGTTAATGTGTTTTGCAAAGGTGGATTTTCCTGAACCATTGTGACCTAGTATAGATATGAACTGGCCTGGTTCAATATTAAGATTAACGTGGTCAAGGGCAGTCTGGATAGACTCCACGTTGCCCTCTTCGTCACGTCTTATGTATTCATGAACTAAATCTTTAGATTTTATAAATGCCATATAGTACCCACTATTCCTTCCAGTTGAGTCTGTGCAAATTACCCTCGGTCTCTAATCCGAGAAAATCATTTTGTCTCAGGGCCTCGTATAAAACAACGGCCACTGAGTTTGATAAATTAAGGGATCTAATATCATGGCCCATAGGAATACGAACGCAATTCTCCTCATTGTCAACAAGAATCTCCTCCGGAATACCTGCAGATTCTTTGCCAAACATTATGTAGCAGTCTGGTTCGTAATTCACCTGGGTGTGTGTCTTTTTTGCCTTGGTTGTAGCCATGTAAACCTTGGCACCGGGATTCTTTGCCAAAAAATCCTCCCAGTTGTCATATTCAAAAACTTCTAATTTGTCCCAATAATCCATTCCAGCTCTTTTTATCATCTTGTCATTAAGAACAAATCCCAGTGGATGAATAAGGTGGAGCCGGGTGCCGGTAGCCACGCAGGTGCGACCAATATTTCCGGTGTTGGCAGGCATCTCGGGCTGGTGTAATACAATATTTAACACTAGTTCTTTTCTCTCAATTCATTAACAAATTCTTCGATTCTATCCATGGCCTTTTTCAGGTTTTCGATGGAATATGCATAGGAGATACGCACATTTCCCTCTCCGCTGTCTCCAAAAGCTGTGCCAGGTACAACAGCAACCTCCTTTTCCCTAAGGAGTCTTGTACAGAATTCCTCTGAACTCATGCCGAACTCTGCAATTGATGGGAAAATATAAAAGGCTCCATATGGCTCGAAGCATTTAATATTCATTTTCTTGAAACGCTCAAGGAGGTAGCGGCGTCTGTCGTTGTATTCCTCTCGCATATTTTTAACATCCTCGTCGCACTCACGAATGGCAACTACTGCAGCATACTGGCTGGTGGTAGGTGCACACATGATAGCGAACTGATGAATCTTTGTCATCTGGGCAATAATTTTTTCAGGGCCGCAGGCATAACCAAGTCTCCATCCTGTCATAGCATGGCTCTTTGAGAAACCATTGATATAGATGGTGCGCTCTTTCATGCCAGGGAAACTGGCAATAGAAATATGTGGCTTGCCAGTATAACTAAGCTCTGAATAAATCTCGTCTGTGAGAACGAAGATATCATGCTTAATAACCAGGTCCACAATAGGTTTTAAGTCTTCTTCCTCCATGACAGCCCCAGTAGGGTTGTTTGGGAAAGGCATAATTAGGACCTTTGTCTTGTCTGTAATAGCAGACTCCAGTTCCTCTGGTTTTAATCTAAATTCATTTTCTTCCTTTAGATTAATAGGAACAGGAACTCCTCCTGCCAGTATTGTACATGGTTCATATGAAACATAGCAAGGCTGAGGAATAAGCACCTCATCCCCAGGGTCCAGCATTGCACGCAGTGCAGCGTCAATACCCTCAGAGCCACCAACTGTCATAAGCATCTCTGACATTGGATTATAGCTAAGGTCATAGCGTCTTTTAAGATAGTCTGCTATAGCCACCCTCAGTTCTTTTAGGCCAGAATTGGAGGTATAGAAAGTACGGCCCCTCTCCAAAGAGTAAATAGCCTCGTCCCTAACCTTCCAAGGGGTGTCAAAATCCGGCTCACCAACACCAAGGGAAATAGCCTCTGGCATCTCAGCAACAATGTCAAAGAACTTTCTGATTCCTGATGGCTTGATGTCGGAAATCTTTTGATTTAAAGGATTTCTCATGGGCTCACCTTCTCTCGCTCGTCCACGTGCTGCTCTGCCATGATTACCCCATGGTCCTTATATTTTTTGAGAACAAAGTTGGTCTGGGTGCTAAGGACAGAATCCAGTGGAGAAAGTTTTGATGAAACAAAATCTGCAACCTCTCTAAGAGTCCTTCCCTCGATGGAAACCATAAAGTCATATCCTCCAGAAATAAGGTAAACAGCATCAACCTCCGGGTAGTTGTAGATGCGCTCTGCAACCTTGTCAAAACCCATGCCACGCTGAGGTGTAACTCTGACCTCGATCAGGGCTGAAACCTTGTCCACTCCTACCTTGTCCCAATTTATAAGGGTAGGATAGCCACAGATAACATGCTCTGCCTCCATAGCCTCCAACTCATTCATAATTGTAATCTTGTCAGATCCAAGCATCATAGCCAAATCTTCTATATCAATGCGGCTATTGTGTTCAATATAACTAAGTATTCTCTCTCTCATATTCTTCTCCTAATTTAAATTGAATATAGTGCGTCCGCTTTTGGTGGCTCAAGGAATCTCTCCTCCTGGCCATTTAAAATGCGTCTATCGTTTGTAGAGTTGGTCTTCCCGATAATCGCGGATGCAACCCCCGCTGCATCTAATTTTCTCACAAGGCCGTTGCCATCATTTGTAGCTATAAGCATTGAGCCTGATGATATTAATTCATATGGATTGATTCCATAAAACTCGCATATTTCAATTGTCTCCTGGCGAACAGGAATGTCTTTGATATCTACATCCAGTCCTACAGAAGATGCCTGGCCCATTTCCCAAAGAGCCCCAAAGATGCCTCCCTCTGTAACATCATGCATAGCGGCAACTCCGTGGTCCACGCAGATTCTGCTCTCTGGCAAAACTGACAGGTACTGATCAAAATCCTTTGCTGAATCTATGAGGGACTGTGGAAGTCTGGTCAAAAGTTCTTCCTCATGGTCTTTTGCAATGATTGATGAGCCCTCTAAACCAATCCACTTGGTCAAAACTAAGTCCATGCCTGGCTTTGCCCCGCCAGTGGAAATCATCTGCCCTTTTTTTACCTTGCCTACAGCTGTGACAGAAATAAGGGGCTGGTTGACTGCCTCTGTCACCTCTGTGTGTCCGCCAATAACCTGTACATTAAAGGCTCGGCAAGCCTCATCAACCTGTTCCATGATGTGCTTTAACTTGGCCTCTCTCATCTTTGGTGTGAGCAGTACAGTCAAAAGCACTCCTACAGGCTCTGCCCCTGCAGATGCCAGGTCATTGATAGAAATTGTCATGGCCAGTCTGCCTATATCTGAAACTGTGCCTGTGATAGGGTCTGTTGAAAGGACAAATTCCTCGTCCTCAGCAATGGCCACTGTTGCACAATCCTCGCCAATCCCCGGTCCTGATGTAACCTCTGGGCGAACTGTATGTAGTTGTTTAATTACGGAGCGATTAAGTACGCTCTCTGGTAGTTTTCCTATGTTCATAACTATTGTCTCTAATAATAAGTAAAATTACTGGGCTGGAACCTCTGCTGGTGCTTGCTCCACTGGTGCTGGGTCTGCAGTTGGATCTGGTGCCGCCTCAGCCTCCGGCTGGTTTGTAACCTGATACTTTGGTGTGATTACAAATGGTGTAGAGTTGGTCAGACCTGGAGCGTAGACAGCAATAGCATTTGCTATTGTGGCCGCATCCTGAGATGCCACTGCCTGTAGCATTGCATATGAAAGATTAGGGTCTGCCGATGCAATACCTACTGTAACTGTTCTGTTTGAAGGTGAGTATTTGCTGTTGTTGTAGACATTGCGGCTGACCTCCTGGCCATTTTCGTATACAACCTTCCAAAGGCGGGCTGTATATCCTGTGTGTCCACTCACTGTGGTAGTCATAACTCCAAGTGGCACATTAGGGTCTGCCACCCATGTAGTGTTTTGCACTGTAACACTGGTAATCTCTGGCTCATAGTCTACGCTATGAGTCTCAGGATCCTCCTCCTTGCCGTATATGTTGAAATATACATGACCATTATCGCAATATCCCTCGATATAAACGGGATAGTTTTTGTTGTTTTTAATTTGGAAGTCCTTGCTGCCTGACTCAGAAATTGCCGCATCCATAGATGGTTTAACATAAGAAACAATCATGGAATGTGCGCTTCTGGTAACAATCTCCAACTCAGCCTCTCTCACTGCCCCGTAGAGAGTGGTAGAAACCTGGCAAATACCGCCGCCAAAGGTCTCAACTGTGGTGCCGTTGGCGTAGGAACCTGCCAACTGGTATCCATTCTCAGCAGTAAATGGAGTGATTGTGTTTATAACCGAGAATTCATCCCCTGGATAAAGGACTGTGCCATTGATAAAGGAAACACCATTGGCTACATTTGCCTTTCTATTTGAAGAAGATGAAGAATAGTCTGTGCTATATGAACCAAGCAAATCTGTGATGGCTGACAGTTCCTCTCTGCTACCCTTTGGGTCTCTCACCTCAGTAACAAGCTCTATTGTGGCATCTGAACCATCCCACTGATTCTCGATGAAATCTACGATTAGGTCTGCCGATGCTGAAGAGGCAACTGCCACACCAGAACTACCCTCATGGAAAACAAACTCTCCATTTTCTCTGGTAAGGTAGTCATCCCTCACGTCATCATTTAATTCGTTAGCTGCAACAGTATCCAGATATAACTGCACAAGTGCCGCATCAGCGCTGACAGATATATCAAAATTCTTTGCCTTTCCAGCCTCTAAATCTGCCCTTGCCTTGAATCTCTCAACAAGGTTGCCATAAGAACCATATGTGGCTGCCTTTACTGCAACGTCGTCGTTTTTTGCCTTTAGGGCCAGGTCTGACCCCTTGGCTGTAACTGATTTGCCATTGGCAGAAAGGGTGAATGTAGCATTGTCGTATCCTGCAAGATAATCTGCCACAACTCCCATAGCCTCCGACACGGTCATACCAGACACATTGGTGCCAGCAATAGAAATATTGCCAGAAATAAGTCTAGTGTCCTGGGCACTTGTCTCCTCTGCCTCCTCATTCTCTTCTGTCGCTTCCTCTGAAACAAGATCCTCTGAGACCTCTTCCTCAGCGGCAAATACCGGAATAGGAGCAGAAAAACAAGTAGATGCAATTATAATTAATGTTAAAAACTTCTTATACATATATACCTCGAGCGATTTTAATTAAACTCTTGTTGATTTTAGCACAATAAAGTGCTCTTTCATAGATAAAAAAGTGTAGCAAATTCAGTCTAAATGCCTGATTCATTTGGATATATTGTTTGACAATACTTTTTAGTTATGTAGAATTTTTATTAGAATTGTTTGGGAGGGTAACATGGCATTTCCATTTTTAACCGTTTTTATGATTTTCATAATTATTCTGGCCGTAAAACTTAGGCAGTCTTATGCCAGAATGGACCAGGCTGACAAAGAATTCTGGAGGAGGGAAAGAATTGCCAATTCCACCCCTGCCAAGGATATTTCAAAACTCCACTATCTCACTATACCTTTGGATAAATTTCCATTTGGTTTTTCATCTGATCCAGAAATCATTGC
>JAIKWH010000056.1 GCA_024684955.1 Pseudobutyrivibrio sp. | reverse complement strand
CAGTGCATCATTTGATACGCAATAGTATATCTGGTCACTATAGGTCCTGTCATAATAGAAGGTCATTTCTGACTGGCCAAAATCCATTCCCTTGAGACCTGTCAGGGTAAATTCCTTGTTGCGCTTTGCCTTTGCTTCCTTGACTGCAGCCTCGCTGTTCTGGGCCTCCTTTACAGCATTTGCCCAGCGTCTAGCCTCAACCCTGTCCATCTGACCTGAATAGAATCTATGAGCATTCTCTGCTATTTTAGAATCCTCGTCATCATCTGCAGGATTTCTCCCTGTCTTAAGCCAAAAGTTGATTGTATTAAGATTGTTAGAAAGTTGTCTGCTCAAAGGAGAATATTTATGGTCACATGCCCTAAGTTTATCAATATACTCCTCAAATTCTTCTTTGGCCGCTGCTGCCTCATTTTTTCTGGTGAAATACAGGGGCAAGGTAACCATCAAAGCAATGCCCACACATATTCCAATAATTAATAATGCCATTGCATTTTCCTTCTAAGGTAATATTATAATCTGTCAATAAAGATTATTGTTTTCACAAAAAATTAAAACTCTAATCTATATTATAATATCACTTGAAGTTCATCTGCTCAATTCTTGCTTTATTAAAAATAATCAAAGATGTGGCAAAAAATATGCTGGTTACGGTAGACATCTTTTGCACCAGGGTCATGCCCGTATCAAAGAATAATATGCTATTAATAATGTGGACCACAACCTCCATTGCCAGAATCGCATAGGTGTATAAAGAAGATAGTTTGGCCCTTCTCAGATTCTGTGACAGGGCGATTAGATGGCAGGTCAACACCACCAGAGCAAACCTTACAAACATCTCAACAAAAATGTTTGCAAAATCAGCTTCAAAAGTTGCTGCTCGTATAGCAGAATAAATGGCATAAGCATATACAACCGCCTTAAAATGCACATCCTCCTTCTTTTTAATACTTATAAAACCAAAATACAGGATTGTGACTGACACCACCGACTGACCGCAGAAAATAAAGGTGAGATAAAAATTACCTGTCTTCTCCTGCACAGATAGGTTATAAATTGTCATAGCAAAAAATATTAACACCAGTATCAACTGTGCCAAAACTATGCCGGCCATACTCTTTTTCAGTTCATATCGCTCTAAAACTTTTGCCACTCTATCCATAAGCCCACCTCCGCAATGTTTTTTCTTGTAGTAAATATAACTCTTATATGTTAAATTTTCTTGTCCATTGACCAGGGACTTTCAGACAAAAAAGGCCTCCTGGAATACCAGAAGGCCTAAAAATTATAGGTTTTTGATTTTCCTCAGAAAATCAAGGACCGGACATTGACCAATATTTTCTGAAAGAAAATATTGCCTGGCAAAGCCAGGTTCTTGTGGGCTTTTTCCTTAAGTGGCCCACAAGAAGTCATCTTTTTAAACTATTTAATGTTCTTTTTTCTGTAGAATGTAAATCCTGCAACAGCTGCCAGAATTGCAACTAATACTACAAGGATTGGAAGAGGGCTCTGTCCCTTTTCATTAGAACCATCTGCCGCAACGTCTTCATCATTAATACCAGCTGTAGAAGTTGCATCATCAGCAGTAGACTCTACTGCATCCGCTACATCCTTAGAATCCTCAGTATCATTTTCTACAACTACTTCCTCTGTCTCCACTTCCTCTGCATCCTCTGTAGTTGTATTGCTTGCTACCTTTGTGCCACTAGGCTTATTCTTATTTGCTGTGGCTGCCGGCTTGTTTGCAGTGCCAGCTGCTGGTGACTGGTCATCAGCAATTGACTGAGTCTGCTTTGCAGGACTACTTGCCTTAGCAGAACCAGAACCTGAACCTGATCCTGAACCTGATCCTGAGCCTGATGAAACATTTCCACTGTTAGAACCGCCTGTAGAACCGCCTGTAGAACCGCCTGTAGCAGGCTGTGTCGAAGGTGTGTCATCATCATCTGCTGCTGGGCTCAGATGCATAACCATGTAATCAAAGTTTACATCTCCAGCATGACCTGTCTGAGCAGATGTGTTAATGAAGGAAATTGTGCTCAATCCCTCATTTAACTCAATGCCAAGGGAAGCAAAATCCCATGTGTCCCAATTGCCTGTCTTAGGCAATTCCAGACCATTTATAAACTCACCGTTTACAAATACAGCAATTACCTTTTCTTCTACATCAGCACCATGTCCGTTAGCATAACGCACATCAAAGTTGTAAGTGCCCTTTGCAGGAGCATTAACATTTACTGAGATGTTTGCGCTGCCATTGTACATGCCGCCTACGAATCCCTGTCCTCCGTATCCAGTGTGGTCTCTATCTACCTTGGCACCACTTGCAAGACTAGCATCTTCCAGTTCGTATGTCTTTGTGTTGGCACCTTCATCAGTTTCAGATGGAGTTTCCTCACCTGTTACATTAGTAGGATATTTAGCAACATCCAAATAGTCGTAGTTTACGTCACCCTTATTTCCATCTGCCTTTGCAGCACTATTCATAAGAGTAATCTTGTTGATACCCTTTGCAAGCTCCAGTGTAAAGTCTACATGACCCCAGTTGTCCCATCCTCCTGTAGAAGGCAGGATAACAGGCTCTTTTACATTATCATTAACAACTACTGCAGCTGCTTTAAGGCCATCATTATCTGTGTTAAATCCATTGCAGTATGCAAGACCAATCTCATAAGAACCTGCAATATCTGCATTAACTTTGAATGTAATACCAGCATTGTCATGGTACATTCCGCCTACAAATCCATCACCGTCAAATCCAGTGTGATCTGTATTTACCTCTGCACCCTCTGTAAGCACTGCTGTCTCAGCCTGGAATCTCTTGAGAATTGTTCCATCATCCAGTGTTATCTCAGTACTTGGGCTAGCTGTCTCAGGAATAACTGGATCCTTTAACTCATACTGGCTACCAAATGTAGCATAGTCTGCTGGATTCAACTGATTTTCTACTTCTCTCAGTCCTGTAAGGCTTGTAGCGATTCCATCATCTACAGTGAATAATTGGCTGTCGCTGCCATCATATGGGGTGAGAACAAGGCGGGCACCGGTCACTGGGCTGCCATAAACTGAGAGAACCATCTCAGTACTATCAGTTGTAAATTTTCTGTTTACGATCTTGTAGTAATCTCCTACCTTTATGAGTTTCCACTGCTGTCCAAGGTCATCCTTGTTCTCATCAGCTGTGTATGCCTCCTGATAGGTCTGTCCATCAATAGTCTTCTCCTGCAGAGAAATACGCTTGCTGCCGTATGTACCCTTGAATGACCAGTAGCCATTTCCAAGGTCAACTAATTTCCATTTCTGGTTGTTATTTGCAAGATATGCCCAAAGGTGAACCTGACGGCCTGCGTCTGGGCTGTATCCATCAATATCTGCTGAAAGGCCATTGACCTTTTCTTTAATGACATATACCTCACCAGTTGTCAGTTTGTCTGTTCTTGCTGTGGTATTTGCCAATGTAAACTTATCAATTGTAAGTTGGTCAATATTCAGGCGACCTGTGTCTCCCTCATCAACCCTAAATTCTACTGTATCTTTGCCTGCAAAGAGATATACATCCTCTGTATATTCTCCCCAGGTATCCCAGTCATCTGCAACCTTTGGCAGACTAACCTGCTTCACCTTCTGTCCATTTACATAGAGAGAAATTGTAGCGTCAGCTGCAGTTGCATATCTCAGTGTGTATGTATGAGTGCCTGAGTAAGCCTGGTTTGTAAGGAATGAAATTGTATTTCCTACAGCCTCAAATCCGCCTACAAAACCTGTGCCCTCATATCCAAGGTGGTCTGGATTGTCTGTAGACTTGCCAACTCCCTTATAAGTAGCATCTTCTGCCTGATATACCCATGGCAGTCTTCTCAAAATATGAAGATTCTCAATGTGAAGTACTGACTGAGCATCCTCCTCATTTCTAATAAGGAGAATTTCGTTTGTACCCTTTTGTAATTTAAGGGCTCTGGTAAGTTCTCCCTTTGCAGTATTTGCAAATGAGACTACTCCCTTGTCCTCTCCATTCACTTTGATAGTGTATGTGTAATTCTCGTCAGCCTGGCAGTCATATCTAAGACTTACATCATAGATTGCATCAGACTGTGCTGTTACTGTCCACATAAATCCATTGCCAGTAACCTCAGGGGCCCCGCCAATAGCTGTAAGCTTAGGCTGCACTACCTCAAGGTAGTCGTAATTTACATCACCAGTTGGAGCATCGTTTACATTCTTGTTTGAAAGCACAATTGCATTTAAACCGGCATTCAAATCCAGATCTACGCTAGTTTCTCCATATGAAGTCCATCCTCCTGTGCCTGAAAGTGCAACAGGTTCAAGATCTACACCATTTACCTTTAACTGAGCTTCCTTGTCTCCATTGCCGTTGGCGTAGCCAATGTTTACCTTGTATTTTCCTGCCTCTTTCACAGTGACAAAGTATTTAACACTAGCATTTGCGTTATACATACCACCTGCAAATCCAAGGCCTGAGAATCCATTATTGTCTTTCTGACTTTCAGCTCCGCCTGAAAGAATTGCAAGTTCTGCCTCGTATCTAACAGTATCCTCTCTAGATACATCTGCTGTACTTACTGGGTCAGTGTACAACTTGAGATAATCGTAATTTACATCTCCGGCATATCCTACATCATCTGCATCATTTACAAATGATATAATATTTTGTCCCTGAGTAAGTTTCAAATTAAGAGTAAGTGTTTCCCATGTACTCCAAGGGCCTGTACGTGGCAAATCAACAATTTGGCCTTTTGCACCGTTTACATAGACTCTTGTCTTTTTGGTGTCATTTGCATCATGGCCATTTGCATAAGCCACCTCTACCTTGTATGTGCCAGCACTTGGAGCATTTACATCAAAAGACAAGGCAGCATATCCATTGTTCATATAACCAACATAGTATCCATTTTCAACTCCTGCCCCATTCTTATGAATAGCATTCTCAGCCTGATATAAATCAAATTCTTCCTCAGGCTCTTCCTCATCATTTACATCAAGGGCTCTTACAAGGTCCTTGTCAGCTTCCACATCAGGATCTGCTGGGTCTGCTGGATCTGCTGGGTCTGCTGGGTCCTCTGGATCTGCTGGGTCCTCTGGATCTTCTGGATCCTCTGGATCTGCTGGATCTTCTGGATCCTCTGGATCTTCTGGGTCCTCTGGGTCTGCTGGATCATCTAAATCATCTGTATCTAGATTTGTTCCAGTTACATACACCTGATTCTTTTCCAGGTATGCTGTAGGACCGTCAGAATCATCATCCCCATTATTTGCCTGAGTATCTTCTGCTGTGTAATCCTCAGTCCTATAGGTATTTGTGATAGCCTCTGTGACAGTGATTGCATCATAATTTACATCAGATGTACTCTTATCATTTACATATTCATTTACATATTTAATAGTATTGCTTCCAGCCTTGAGATAAAGGTTGTCAATTCTATTTCCAAGAGTATTCCAATCTCCTGTCCTAAAGAGGTCACCATTTGCCTGTAATTCACCATTTACGTATGTGTTTGTATACTTTGTTTCATTTACTCCATGGCCGCTGGCATATGACAAATCAACAGCATAATATCCTTCTGTTGGAACATTTACTGAGAATTCAATTGTTGCCTGATCGCCATACATTCCCTCTACCTTGTCGCCATTTACATAGGCTCCATTTGAGAGTGTAGCATCCTCTGCCTCATATCTTGTGCTTCTAGTAACAGTCAGGGCATCAAGAGCAAACTTGCTCTTATCATTTAATGTCAGTCTAACCTTGTTGTTACCTGCATTAAGATGAATATTGTATGCCTTAACATTATCCAGATCTACTTCGTAATTACCATTTTTAGGGAAAGCTACTGTGCCATTATCCTGACCGTTTACAGAAAGGGCACCGTTTACAGTATCTCCCAAATTGTTGTATCTAAATGTAAAAGCATATGTGCCTGCCAAATCGCAGTCCACGTCAAACTCTACATATCCTTGTCCATTCTGGTTATACTTCATATAACCGGAACCTGATGATTTTGCTGTATTGTTAAATAATTTCTTCTCAACATTTGAGAATGAAGCATCCTCTGCCTCATATACGTCGCTCTTGATTTCGCCTGAAGGCATATCCAGAACTGTATTAGGGTTTGATGGAATGCCAAGATTAATCTGTCCGTCATCTGTCCAGTTGATAATCTGAGCGCGAACACGTCTATCTGTAGCAGTCTGTCCACCTATTGGACCTGCGTGATAGATGAGCCAATCCTCAGTACCATCTGGTGATTTTACAAAGAGAGGAGAACCTGGTCCATAAGAAGAGTTCTCTGGTGACTGAGACATAATTGGTGTAGAAGATTTCTTCCAATTGTCCTCATTCATAACGTACTCACTCTTAGACATTCCCTCTGGGACCTGATTAAGGTCACAAACAGATAGTCCTACGCAATACCTATCATTTGTAAAGGAACTAGCTGAATGAGCAAAGTAAACCTTGTTGTCATGTTCTACCAAAGCACAACCTTCATCTACATTGTCACCATGTAATTCCCAATCATAAACTGGACGTGCTACTGTACACTCTGGTCCAGTAAGAGTCCAAGGATTTTCCATTTTTACAATTGTTGGGCACTCATTAAATTTTGTGTGTCCTGGTTCATTTGCAAAATACTCGTATTTTGTATATGTAAAATACTTTTCTCCTGCAATTGTTATAACACCACATGCCAAACCATAACTTTCTGTATTCATCAGTCCTGGCTTTTCTGAAGCGTTACCTTCAAAGTCATCTACATTAGTATTGCTACCCTTCAGTACCCACTCTCCTTCAAATGGGTCAACTGATGTGTTTTCCAAAACATAACTAGATGGATGTCCATATCCAAAATCATTCTCAGTACTTGAAGAATAATAAATATACCAAGCGCCATCTATTCTATAGATGTATGGACCCCAGATATAATAATCTTTTCCGTGGTCTGCATTGCCGGTTTTTGGATTGTCATAGACAAGATGAGACTCTGCAGTAGATAGTCCCAATAGAGACTCAGAACGCTTGATATAAATATCATTGTCTGTTCCGAATCCAGAATAGTAGAACCCATCATCGCCTCGCACGATGGTAGGATCTGCCCCGTTCATAAGGGGATTGGTGTACTGGCCAGTAACCGCCGCATCAACTTCCACTACAGGAAAGCTGGTAAGGGCCAAGGCTATAGCCATAACCAGAGTTAAGAATTTCCTTCTCATTAAATTATCCTCCCAATGCTACATATAACATACAGCAAACATCATACCATTAGTATAGCTATCATTTATTCTAAATTTAATAAAAGCAATCTACCTCTCGTTAAAAATTTTCTACTTTTTTCCACACAAAAAGGCCAAAATCTTGTAGGATTTTGACCTTATTTGTATTATTTTTACTTTTTTGTCCTAATTAATAGTTACACTCTTTCACAGTTTAAAAGTAATATTAGTGCTTTTTACTTCCATTAAAGTGATTAAAACTGATAAAGGCTATTGCTAAAAGTAAAAGAATTACAACTGCAATTCCAAAGATTGTAAATCCATTTGAATCATTCTCAGCCCCAGCAGTTGGCACCTCTGTGTCAGCCATTTCTTCAGAATCCTGACTAGCATCAACAGACTCAGAAGAAATTGTCAAAGATTCCTCATCCACAAGTTCCTCATCACTTGTTTCCTCTGCTGCTTCCTCTTCTCCTTTTTTAGAATCACTTGCCTTGGCAATTTTTCTTATAGAATTAGCCTCTGCTCTAAGACCTGCCACAGGAGTGATGGTCTGAGGAATTGTAACCTGGGCTGGTGTTTTAGCCTGTGAACTATTTCCCTTGCCTGCACTTGGTCTGCCGGCCCTTGGACTATTAGTGTTTCCTCCAGCATTTGGTCTAGAAGGATTAGAAGGTTTTTCAACTGCCTGCTCTGCACCCAGATTTACAACAACTTTCTTTGTGCCAGCCTTGATCAGGGCTGTGCCAGCCTTTCTATCTATATCCTTTGTCACCCTCTGTCCGTCTGCATAGACTGATGCAATGTTATCTTTCATGGCAAGCAGCTCTATGCTGTATGGCACTGACAGTCTATCACCGGTAAACTCAATAGTGATTTTGTCATCAGCACTGGTCATCTTATATCCTGTCTTCTTGCCAAAGTCTACAGATACGTCACTGATTTCTACAACCTGGTCATCACACTCCCACTCTGCAGGGATACCGCGGCCGATGATAATCTTGTCCCCTGATTTTTCTGCAATGAGGGAATCAAAGAGTACCTTTGTGGCAGTAGACTGGCCCCACATATGCTGGCATGAGCCACCGCCGCCCTGGGCGTGGTCAATGTCCCATGGAGAATTTGAATTTGGATAATTTACACCTTCCCACCATCCAAATGGGCCACTCATGGCCTTATCAATCATAAACTGGTAAGCCTTGATACCAGAGTCTCTGTACTCCTCACCTCTCAGGGCTGCAGAGCCGTATCCGGCATTGTATGCTGATGAGAAATATCCATGTGGATATCCACCAAAGTTATAAATTGTATCAGTAGTATTTGCACGTCTCTCAAAACCGTGGGTATAAGTGTCATCAATGAGACTAATCATCTCTGAGTCAGCCTGGTCTGCCCCGTATAGGTAGCCGTCCCAAGCCCATCTACCAAAGAGGAACATTGATGCCCAGTTGGCATCCCTTACATCTCCTCTGGCGCTCTGCTCTGTAGGCAAATTCATATCTATTGAAAGATAAGGATAGTCATACCTTTCTCTCATATTTCTCTGGCAATCCTCCACACTCTTTAACAGGTCTTTGTAGAGGTCATCTGCCCACTTGCCTTCTGTCTTGTATGTCTCCTCCCCTGTCTTTTCATAGAGTTTGTCGCAGAGGTAAGAATATGTGCTAAGACCGGTCAGTGCAGACCAGTTGTCAATCAACCAATATCCGTGAGAATCAATGGCGTCTGTCTTTTTAATAATGCCACCGGCATTCATGTCCCTATCGCTTTCAACCATGTGGGTATTGCCCTTGATAGTCTCAAACTGAGAAAGGATAAAATCTATATCTCCTGTCTTGTCCAAATACAGGGCGTATGGCCAAGAGAATTTCCATTTAGCATCGTCATACTGCAACTTTGCTGGCAGTGATGCCAGATAGTCTTTTGCATATGTGTAATCGCCGATTGTCAGCAGGGATGCCACAATACCTATTGTGTCATGGTCAAACATGATATCATAGCCATTCTCGCCTACGTGTAATTCCTTTGTTATCTGGCCATCCTCTCCGATTACATCATCCCTGATGATAAGTGTATAAATAAAGCCAGCCTTGTATGCATTAATCAGGTCTGTATCTGGCAACTGGTCTATGCTAGCAAGTGGTGATAGTCTATCATTCCAGTAATCCCTCATGGCATCATAGTTGTCATCAAAGGATCCAAGAGTATCAAGTGCAGCCTCTGCTGGGTAGTCATAGTCCCCATCAAATCTATCTGCAAAGATACCATAGTCTCTTATGATAGTCTGGCCCGGCTCAATGCTTGTAGCATTTTTTGCAGCCTCATTAATTGGATAGAGAACTGATGAAACCATTGGCAGAGTTTTTGCTTCCTCTGTATTGTTGGTCACAATCATACGAGAATATGCAACTTCAAATGCCTTGCCATCTATCTCGTGCTTGTTTGAGAAATTTTGGATTTCATAATCGCATCCATCCTTAGAATATTTGCTTACAAAGCAAGGCAGGTAGCCTTCTGCATTAAACCAAGAAATCTTTTCTGTAATATCTCTCACACCAAATCCAACAGTGATTCCGTCCCTGTCTCTCAGGAGATAAGAGCCGTCGATGTAGGCTATTGGCGCATTCAGGTCACCCTCCCATCCAAAGGATGATGTCAGACCTGAGTTTGTCTGATACTTGTACTGTCCGCTTACTGGAGAATTGATGCAAGCCTCAAACGCGCTAAGCAAAGACCTGTATGACTCCTTGATTGCATCCATAGTAGATTCACGGTCAGATAGTACGCTTTCTGCCAGGCTAATCTTTTCTTTTAAAGCAGATACCTTGTCAGCCTGGTAGTTTGAATAATCCAGTTTCTTTGCCTTGTCGATGCACTTGGCAAGGACTTCCTTGGTGCTATCCTCTACAGATTGCTCCTTTAATGCTATGCCACATACTGTAATATTTCCGTCATTATAATTGGTGTGGGCTGTAAGTTTTGTCACCACCTTTATTATTGCACCTGCCTCTGCAGCAATAGTGTATTTCTTTTGCACTGCCGAGCCACCTGCAGTAAAGGATTCAGCCCATACCTCTGAATTACCATCATATACTTTGACAGTTGCTGTTCCTTCCCAGGCACCGGCTACAAAAGAAAGTACCTGGCCTGCATCAGAACTTGCTACTGTGATTGCATATCCAACCTGGGCATTTTCTGGCAATTCTCTAGACTGATAACTTCTGCCTATGAATACCTTGCCTCTGGTTGTGCCCTTGTTAGAGGCTACATTTGTACCATCAGTCCAAGAGCAGCTCATCTTGCTGTCAAAAAAGGTGGCAAATCCTGAGTTTCTAAGGAATTCTACATCCAGTCCCTGGCCATCAGCCTTTCTATCATCCTGCTCTCCGTCAATGAATCTCCAGTCCTTAGAGCCTTCCTCGGTCAGATTCATAGCAGAACCTGGAGCAAGGGTCTCAGATGTGCAAAGGACAGCATGGCTTTCATTACCCCCTTCTTCTGGCTCATCTGGCTCATCTGGCTCATCTGGTTCAGTTGCTTCATTGGCTTTTAAAGCAGCGCCACCTAATGTTACATTGCCCCAGTCATTTGTTGTTCCTGTCAGTTTTACAGTGGCTAAAACAGAATCGCCAGCAGCCACATTTACTGTGTAAACAGTGATCTCTGCCCCATGTTTTTCTAGAGAATTTGAATAAATCTCATCCCCGTTTACCTTGATTGAAACATCAGCAGAGGACTCCCAAAGTCCTGCCGCAAACTTAAATGTCCTCTCCTCATCAGAGGAACCCACTGAAAGATTGAATCCAACCCCTGCATCAATGTCTCCCAGATTTCCATTGTTGTAGCCAAAAACAGCAGCCTTGTTGTCCTGACCTGATTCTATTTCATTTCCGTCAGACCAAGCATAGCCAAGAGCACTGTCCCCAGCCTCATTAATCTGTTTTACCCCATCCAAGGCCTCATATGTAATAGAATCTGTAGCATTGGTTTTTCTTGTCAGGATTCCACCCTGGCCAAAATGTATCCAGTCCAGGTTGCCCTCCTCAGTCAAATCCATTACATCACCACTTCCTGCAACAGAAGTAGTCACCGAACTATCCTCATCTGCGTAGGCTGTAATCCCAAGCCCGGCAAACAAAGAAAGTGTCATTGTGGCTGAGAGCAAAACGCTCATCATGCCCTTAGAAAAAAAATTCTTTCCTATCACCATTCTCTTCCCCCTTTTGATGATTTTGTTTTTTCAAATTGCTGTAACTTAAGTCTATATATGATGTTTGCTTATGTTCCGAAAACGTTTTTGGGAAACCCTAAAAAAAATAATTAATTAAATGCTGTCATATTTTAAGACAGTATAAGGAATCAAAAGTTTCCTCTCAGTCTCCTTACCCTCTACGATTGCGTGGAGCATCTGTGCTGCAGCATAGCCCTTTTTTTCCATGTTTTGGTCTACAGTGGTAACAGCAGGATCAGACAGATTAGCAATTCTCAGGCCATCAAAACCTGTGACAGCAAAATCCTTGCCCACTACATAGCCAGATTTTCTGATAGCATTGCAGACTCCTAGTGCAATCAGGTCTGAGGCGCAGACAAAGGCTGTAGCCTTGGTCTTGCCATTTTCCTTTATATAGTCCATAGCCATCTGTTGAGACTGGTCCAAATTAAAATCTGTATAGGCAATCTCCTCTGCTTTTAATCCGTGTTTTTTGAGAGAATCCAAAAATCCCTTTTGGCGCAACTCGCAGACCTTGGCCTGTTTTCTACCATTAAAGAGGGCTATTCTCCTGTGGCCACTCTCGATGACCAGGTCTGTAATCTCAGCAAAAGCAGCGTGATCGTCTGTGCCTACAAAGCCTACTTTCTCTCCCTTTATCTCTATATCCACCAGGACACATGGTGCCCCAGAGGTGGCAATATTCTCATAATATGCATCGCTGGTCTTGAGTCCAAACACCATGGCTCCTGCCAGAGAATGCTCAGCCAAAAACTGGTCGAAAGATTTTTCCCTCTGCTGGTCAGATGAAAGGGCGTAGACGGCAAATTCTACATTTTGCTCCTGACCATATTCCAATGCCCCGTGGAGCATCTTTATAACCAATTCCTCGGTCAGTCCCCTGTCCACCATAAATCCAGACAGGATAACTGCCATAGACCTGTGAGCCTTTCCGGAAAGCATTTTTGCACTGAGATTAGGGACATAACCCAGCTCTTTTGCGCTGCGAATTATCTTGTCCCTGGTCTCATCTTTTATATCACTGTATCCATTGAATGCCCTAGACACTGTGCCTATTGATACACCAGCTGCCTTTGCCACATCCCTAATTGATACTGCCATCATTACCCTCCGAAAACGTTTTTGCTAAATAATAATAACATTGCCCACCTCATCAAGCAACCATGAATAGTCACAAAATGCTGTGGGCAAAATTTGTTACAATTTTTATTTTAATTTATCCTTAGTTTTTTTAATCTGCTAATAATGGCAGATGCCAGCAAACCAATGACAATACCTGAGATGGTGCCGATTATCATGAGAAATGGCAGGTAATATAGGATGTAGGCTGTATCTAGCATAAACATTGCCACTATTATCTGGCCTACATTGTGGAAAACTCCACCTAGGACTGACACTCCTGTGGCAGATAATTTGTTGCTTTTCTTTGCCAGTATCATCACGAGAAAGGAAAGCATTGCGCCGGCCAGAGAATACAGCATCATGGCCATATTTCCAAAGGTCAGGCTCACCAGTATTACCCTGATGCAGGACAGGACAAAAGCATTCCTCTCTCCTATTATGTAGATGGCCACCACGATTACCAAATTGGCCAGACCAATTTTGGCCCCTGGCACACCTATATTGATAGGCAGCAAAAACTCTATGTAAGAAAAGACAAAAGCCAGAGCTGTCAAAAGGCCCATCATAGCTATTTTATTTGTTTTCATCTAATAACACCTCTAATTTGTTGCCCCGTCTATATCGTCCTCTTCCCCGTTTTCTATGCTGACCACCACCTTATTAGGCAGACAGACAATAGTGTCGCCGCTGTAGTGGATGTGGGAATGGTTGACGCAAATCTTGTCCCTGCATGATGCCTCTGTGACAGATGCATACCCATCCTCTATATGGAGAATATTGTATTCACCATTATCCTGGGTGATTTTCAATTCCATGTCCTCAGAAAGGGGATACTTGCCATAGAGCTGGCCATCGATAGTAACCACTGCCATGGCCTGATCCTTTGTAGTAGATAACTGATAAAATCTCAGGCCCAGGGTTGCTGCCCCCAGCACCACCAGGATTATAATAATTAAAATCAAATCGTTTCTTTTCATAATTGTTTCTTGTTATTTCTGTTCTATAATTTCTTTTCTTTAATTTTCTATCCTAGCCAGGAATCCATCTGTATATTTCTTGCTGCCGTCGTGGTATACCCACATTATCTCCAGGCCTGGGTGGTCTTTGGCAAAAGCCAATCCCTCCTCATAGCTCATATTATAGATAGCTGTAGAATAGGCATCCGCCTTGCCTGAGTCATCAGTAATAATTGAGACTGCAGCAAATGTATTGGCAGGAAAAAGAGTGTCCGGATTAATAATATGACAGTATACCTCTCCATCCACCACATAATATCTTTGATAATCTCCTGATGAGACAACACATTCCCCATCCTTGATAGGCACTGTCTCAATATATGGCTCATCACTGTACATGTCTGGATTTTGGATTGCTATCTTAAAATCGCTGCCGTCTGCTCTGCCATTTAGTCCTGACACATTGCCTCCCAGGCTAAGGAGCACGTGAGAATAACCCTGGTCTCTCAGATATTCCATCACCTTCTGGCAGGCATATCCCTTTCCAGTAGAGCCTACATCCAGGGACATCTCTGGGTCAGCCAGGTATACAGTGCTTGCCTCTTTATCAATTATAACATCATTAATGTCAGTATGCTCTGCAGCCGCCTCTAGGTCTGCCAGCTCTGGCAATGTGGCCAGGTCTGGATTGTCACTGCCATACTCTCTTTTTTCGTGCCAGATTCTAAGCACAGAACCCATGGCAATATTTACCCTGCCATCAGTCTCGTCATACATTTCTTTGCTAAACTCTATGAGATCGATAATCTCAGGGTCCACCTTTACAGGCTGAATTCCTGCATTATCGTTTATAGTCTTAATATTATTTACACCCTCATAATCATTGTAGATATCATAAAGGTTGTTGTATCTGGTCAGCTGGTCTTTTATTACAGCAACCATATCTGAGAATTCATCCTCATTCTTTGCAAACCCAACTATCTCAGTCCGGGTGTCAAAGATTTCCAAAAAATTAGCAGTATATTTTTCGTATCCATTTGAATTTGTATCACTGGTATCCTGGTTTATTCCAGCCCCAAGTTTATACATAATTAAACATAAAACTCCAACGGCCAATGCCATGAGAATTCTTGTTATAGTCTTTTTCATAATGCACCTAAATCATTAAGTTCAAAAATTCTTAAAGTAAAAAGGGGAAGTGTAAACTACACTTCCCCCTAAATTAACTAAATAATTATTTAGCGTTAGCAGTAGACTTTGCAATAGCCTTGTTGAAATCTGTAACGTGAACAGATACGCTTGCTGCAAGGTCAGCATCTGTAACAAGACCAGCCTCGATAGCTGTACCAGCTACTTCCTGAGCTGTCTTACCTACAGTGTATGCTGCGTATGCTGCAGCCTGCTCGTTCCACTCTTTACCGATTGCAGAAGCCTTCTTCATGCCGTACTCATCGCCGAGTTCGTTCTTAGATCTAACATCCTGTGAAAGGTCAGCTGTGATTGCACCTGTTGAATCAAAACCAATCTTTGCCTGAACAGCATCAATGATTGAGCTTGTGATTACGCCATTAGCATCAACTGTAACAACTGAGATTGTTGTGTAAGCCTGAGCCTCACCATCAGCCTCTGCTGAAGCATCAACTGAGTTAGAGATGCTTGTTGTAAGACCAAGACCAAGCTTGTCGCCAGCCTGTGCTCCACCTGCTGTAGCATTAGCAATAGCCTCTGTAACAGCTGCCTGGAAACCAGTAACGTGGATTGAAACTGAAGCTGCAAGGTCAGCATCTGATGCTAATCCCTGAGAGATAGCCATACCAGAAATCTCGTTTGCAGTCTTACCAACTGTCCAATCAGCAAATGCGTTAGCCTGCTCGTACCATTCCTTACCAATTGCAGATGCCTGCTTCATGCCATAAGCATCACCAAGTTCCTGCTTTGAAGGATATTCAGCGTTGAAATCAGATGTGATCTTACCATCTGCGCTAATACCAATTCTTGTCTGAGCAATATCAATAGCACACTCAACAACAACACCGTTCTCGTCAACTGTAACTGCTGCGATAGTAGCATCACACTGTGCAGTTCCGTCACCCTCTGCTGAGGCATTTACAGAATCAGCGATTGATACTGAAGTACCAAGACCTGTCTTAAGTGCTCCAGAAGCTGTGCTAGCTGCAGTATCTGTAGCTGTAGTAGCCTCTCCTGTTGTTGCGTTGTTTGCAGTGTTTGATGTTGTCTCCTCTGTGCTGCCGCATCCGACAACAAAAGAAGCACACATTGTTGCAACACATAACATTGCAATAATCTTTTTCTTCATAATTTTTCTAATTCCTTTCTTCGTAACCTTAAATTACTGAAATGCTTATTATATTTTAAGTGATTGCTCACAAAAAATATCAACCCTTAAAGCCCACATAGGCTTTATGTAATATACCGCCAAGAATTTCCTCTTGGTCTTTTTGCAGTTCCAGCTTATCTATGATTGATAAAGCCTTCTTGTAGAAGTGCTCCGCCACTGCATGGGTATATTTAACACCCTCATGGCTTTTGACCTCTTCTAACATCTGCTCCTTTGACAACTGCCCTGCTTCGGCCTTTGCCAACAGGCTAGGATCCTCCTGAAATGTATGTATGATTGGAAGGGTGATAACCCCATTCTCATAATCTGACATAACAGGTTTGAGAGCCTGTTCCTCTGATGTATCAAAATCAATACAGTCATCAGTCAATTGGAAGATAACACCTGTGTATCTTCCCAGTTTTTTAAAGAGATTTGCTCGTTTTGCATCTGCGTCACCAGCAAGAGCTCCTGAATGATATGAAGCCTCAAACAAGGCTGCTGTCTTGCCATCAATGATGGACAAGTATCTATGCACGCTAAGGCGATAGTTTCTATTATTTACAGTCTGGCGCAGTTCTCCAAGAGCAATATTCTGGATGTATTTAGAGAATTGGAAATTCTCGTATTTCTCCTGATATTTTACCTTTGCCAACTGATTCATCGCCGCTGCAAGCAAGTAATCTCCGCAGATAACCGCATTGCGCTTGCCGGATTTCTTTTGTAGGGAAACCTGACCACGCCTTGTGTCAGCATCGTCCATAATATCATCATGCACCAAAGTTGCAAGATGTAAAATCTCAATGGCTGATGCAAACAGCACTGCATCCTGAGGAACAAGACCGTCAGAATCCATAGAAGATGCCAGCACTGCACGAGCGCGCAGCATCTTTCCCATGGTGTCGGCCATATAGGCTGTGTACCCAGTAACCAAACTAGGACCCATCCTAAGTATTCCTGTAGTCTCTTTTTTTACATTTTGTAAAGCAGTGTCATAATCTACTTTGAGATTAGTCATTATACAAATACCACTTCCTAGCCCACTTTACATTCTTCCAATGTTTCTTTAAGAATGGCATCAGATAGTAATCGATACCAAGGGTGTATCCGCCACCGAACAGCACTGCCAGTGAAGCAAATATCATCCAGAATGTATTGAGGTACAAACCAGTTGTTGTAACAAACATTGCCTGAAGTATAAGCGAAACGGCTGCTGAAAGGAATGTAAAGCATCCTCCCATGAGGCCCAAGCCGATCAGAATCTGCAGTATACAGATTACAATCTGCATAAACATCATTGTTCCATCGCTAGAAAGAACCCAATTGTTAACAATCCAGTCTACAAATGGAACCTGAATCTTGAATGCAATATCTGAGATAGTTGAGCTAGCCAAATCTGTGCCAGAAACTAAGATTGTCTCAAATAATTTGAAGTTCCAATCAAAGATAACTGTACCTGTAGATGCAACAGCGCCAGCAACCTCTGTAGAGGCAGATGCAACAGCATCAGCGGCAGCAGCGGCATCTGTAGAAGCAGATGCAACAGCATCAACAGCGCCTGCAGGAACTCTGCCAAGGAGTGTATCAAACCAAGAGTTTGCTCCACCAAAGAATCCTCCAAGCATTGGTGTGGTCAACCAACCCTCTACAATCTTCATAACGCCCTCGAATACCCATACGGCACCAAGCCATACACGAAGAGGAACAAGCATAAAGCTAGGTGTGCGGTTTGAGAAATGTCCGCCTAAGAAGCTTCGATTGTTACGGATTGTAAAGAACTCGTGTTTCAGATAAGAGAAGATCTTTGTCCATCCCATTACCTGAATGAAATATATAATATTGATAAAGTGCTTAGCAAACATAGCGAAGAATGAAGCAAAGTTCATCTGATGCTTTGCCATTCCTCCTCTAGCCTGGCCATATCTACCACCAACGCAAACCATTACGCCGTGAAACTTAGGATTGTATTTCTCCTGCTCGCCCTCGCCAGAGATTCTAGCAACTATATTTTTAGCAACTGTAGCAGCTGAATGCTCAGCGTTCTCTACCATCTGAGGTACTGGACGCTCCTCTCCCTCTGCTGTAAAGAGCATATTGTCACCGATAACAAATACATTGTCGTGATCAACGCTCATGAGGTAATCATCTACCTGAATACGTCCTCTTCCACCTGAAGTTGACTCCTTGGCGATTTCGGAAGTAATGTCAGAACTCTCGATACCTGCTGTCCAAATAACTGTACCAGCAACTCTCTCAGAGATTTCCTCACCCTTTTTCAACTTGATAGAGTGCTCGCCTACACCAACAACGCTAGTGCTCATCTCAACACCAACGCCCATCTTTACAAGACGCTTTCCAATCTTGTTAGAAAGCTTCTCAGGAAGATTTGGTACAGGACGTGGCAAACCATCAACATCAACGAGAGTAACATCCTCTCTCTTGAGATTGAAACGCTTGCAAAGGATTGGTGTGTACTCAGCCAATTCACCAATCATCTCTACACCAGTAAATCCGGCACCAACAACATAGAATGTTAAGAGTTCTTTTCTCTTAGCCTCATCTGTTTCATCAGCAGCCATTCTGAAGCAATCGTGAATTCTGTCACGAAGCTTTACAGCGTCATCATATGACCACAGTGTGTAGGTGTTCTCTTTTGCGCCCTCTACACCAAAGTAGGTAGGCTTTGAACCTGCTGCTACTACAAGGTAGTCATATTCGTAAGTACCATTCTTACCCTCTACCTTATAGTTGTGAAAATCAACTTTTGTAACTGTGTCTTGAACGACATTAACTTTTCTCCCAGCGAAAATCTGGTCAAGATTCATCTTGATGCTCTCTTCACCAACACGGCAAGCAGCAACTTCGTGGAGCTCTGTCAGCATAGTGTGATAAGAGTGCTTATCGATCAAAGTGATCTCTGTAGAATCCAGAAGCTTTAATTTACGAAGCTTCTTTTCCATTTTTTTCGTCGCGAGGACGCCGGCATAACCTGCGCCAATTACAACAATTTTAGTCATTTTATGCCTTTCTTTCTTTAATTTAAAAATATTACTATATATAACGCTGCTATCTATTCGAGAGAACAGTATAGCGATGTTACATCTAAGCTTGTTAATATTATCACAGGTATTTGATTTGTTCAATATTCTGTGCTATGTTTTTCTCATATCAATCTTAAAAAAACTGTGAATTATCTGCATATTCATAGGTATTTTTTAAGCAATATCAGAAAGGGGCTTTATATATAAATGATAAGTCGTTTTTTAAAGTACGTTGAAATCACAACAAAAATCACCAGTGTCTATGCATATTTTAATACCCTGGCATTCATGATTTACCAGAAGCAGGATATTAATTGGCCATTGATGCTAATCTTCTTTGTAGCCATGTTTGTCTTTGACCTTACATGCACTGCAATCAACAATTATATCGATAGCAAGGACTATCCAGAGATGCTTCCTATTAATAGGAAGGCAGCATTTGCAGCAATAATAATTATGTTCTGCCTCTCTGCAAGCCTGGGTCTTTTCCTGGCTTATAAGACCGGAATATTTGTATTCCTTCTCGGTGGCCTTTGCTTTGTAATGGGAGTCTTCTACACCTTTGGCCCTATTCCTATTTCCAGAATGCCTCTTGGAGAATCTCTATCAGGAATTGCCTACGGTATGTTCATTCCATTTTTAATGCTCTATATCAACGATCCAGAGCGCTATTTGACATTAAAATTTTCTCTAGAGTCTATTGATTTTAGCCTAAAGTTAATTCCTTTCCTGTCATTTATACTCTTCTCTTTGGTTACTACATTTACTACTGCAAACATTATGCTTGCAAACAACACCTGCGATATTGAAAAGGATGAGGCTGTCAGCCGTCTCACTCTTCCACACTACATTGGAAGACCTGCTGCTGTCAGACTTTATGCTCTCCTCTACTACGGATGCTATGTAGCAGTTGCCCTTATGGTTGCATTCAAAATCCTAAGCCCTGTATCCCTGGTATTCTTTATCTCACTGCCAGCAGTTGTTAAGAATATTAACGAGTTTAGGGTAGAGCAAGTTAAGGAGAGAACATTCTTTACAGCAATCAAGAATTTCATCCTTATCAATACATCATTCCTAATCTCAATTATCCTAGGAATAATTTTTTCGGTTGTATTCAGATAAGATTATATCCTAATATTTTGAAACTTTAGTGTCCTAATAGGCCTAAACGAAAAAAATCCCGGATTAGTATTTACTAGTCCGGGATTTCTTATATTTATTATGGTAAGAACTTTCCTGAAGCCAGGTATAGTTCATACCAGTCATGATGAGAAAGATTCACATCACAAGCCTGGCAAGTATCCTTTATATGGTCAGGATTCATAGTGCCGATAATAGGCTGGATGCCAGCAGGGTGGCGAAGTATCCATGCGATAGCCACTGCCGTCTTAGAAACCCCTTCCCTCTTTGCAATCTTGTCTAAGGCAGCATTTAATTCTGGGAATTCATTGTCATCTATAAAGTTGCCTCCAAACATACCCTTTTGCAGTGGGGACCAGGCCTGGACCCTAATATCATTAATCCTGCAATAGTCCAGTAGATTTCCATCCCTATTGATTGACAGGTCTGTGGTCTTGTTGTTCATATATAGAGCCTGGTCAATAAGTTGAGACTGCTCTAGGGAGAATTGTACCTGATTAAAAATAATTGGCTGCTTTACATATTTCTTTAAAAGTTCTAACTGCATGTATGTCAGGTTGCTGACACCAAAGTATTTTACCTTGCCAGATTTTTCCAGGGTATCAAAGGCCTGTGCCACCTCAGTTGGATCAAATAAAAGGTCTGGTCTATGAAGCAAAAGCACATCAATATAATCTGTTTTTAAACGTCTTAAACTGTCATCAACACTTTTTAAAATATGTTCTTTTGTCCAGTCAAATTCCTGACGCTCCGGGCAGATACCACATTTGGTCTGGAGAATTACATCCTCTCTCTTTATTCCTGTAAGAGCAAATGCCCTGCCAAATTTTTCCTCTGCAGCCCCCTGCCCACCATATATGTCTGCATGGTCAAAGAAATTAATGCCACATTGGTAGGATGTCTTAATAACCTTTGCTGCATCCTCATCAGAAAGGCCACTCATTCTCATGCAGCCCTGTATAATGGCTGACACATTGGCTGGGCCATTTATCACATCTATCATTTTCATAATTTTGTCTTCTCCTTTACCGCCCCCTTGGGGTCTTATAGACTGTTGATAATTATTATAACAATTCTTTGCTCTTATAAAAATACTTGCCAGATAAGAAAGATTGAGTACAATGTATTAAAGAAAAAATAATTAAAGAGGGAAACTAATGATTAGAAAAGATTTTAAAAATACTGGAACCTGCTCTAGAGGTTCACACATAGAAATCGATGAAAATGGTATCATCACCGCAGCAGAAATCTTTGGTGGTTGCAATGGAAATACCAAGGGTGTCTGCAAATTAGTAGTTGGCAGAGACGCAAAAGAAATCGCTGATTTGCTCCGTGGCACAAAATGTGGAATGCGTTCTACATCATGCCCAGACCAATTAGCACTTGCAATTGATGAGGCCCTGGCGCAAGCCTAGGCCTCATTTTTTATCTTCTTAGAGTTTTCAAATATGCCTTGTGGTCCTCCGTGACCCTATAACTCTCTACGGCTTTTTGAATGGACTTGTTGCTCGTCCACCTTTCCAGCCTGCCCTCTTTGATATAAACAAGGGCACTGTCATATTGTTTGGCCAATGCAGTTGCAAAATACCAGGCCACCATCATTTTCACATAAAAAGCATCAGACTCTACTGCGGCTACCATTTCTAGATAAGCCTCATCAAATTTCTCATCCAAAAAATGATCCATCAACATCTTTATTCCAAAGCGGAGTTCGTATTCTCCATCAGACTCCAACCATCTATGGATATATTCTAAAAGAGCCATAGGATTTTTCTTAAATGCCTTTGGAGACAAGGTGTCGCAGGCCGCCCAATTGTCGATATATGGCAAGACCGCCTCCACCTGGGCAATGGCCTTTTCAAAATCCTTTTCCTGGGATACCAAAATCACATGGAGCATGTACTCGTCATAATATTTATGGGGCAAGTCCTTTAGGAAATCCTCTGCCTTGTTTTCTTTTAGGAGAATTTTGGCATAGTGTCTCAGGATTGGGATTCTCACCCCGATGATTCTCTCCGGCTCCACACTAGGGCAGAGTTTTTGCTGAAATGACTGATATGTCTTGTCCTGATTGTCAAATAAAAATTGTAAAATCTCTGTCATACCATATGCCCTCTCATCTGAAATGTAAGTCTATGACTACTATTTTTCCGCGAAACACCCCTCACAAACCCATATCCATACCGGAATGGTGACTTTTACTTGCTGAAATGGCCAGATCTGATGGCTCGATTTACTGCATTCCGGTATGGATATGCATTTGTAGCATGCAAATACCGGAATTGGCCTATTCTCCTACTTCTGAGCCAGCCCAAAATGTCCATTCCGCGATGCATATGCGTTGGCAAGCCCTAAATACCGGAATTAAATAGTCTGCAGGTCATCGCGCTCCATTTTTCCGCGAAACAAGCCTTACAAATGTATATCAATACCGAAAGTCTATTTTCTAGTCCACCAGAACAGGCCAATTTAGCCCATTTCCGCGAAACACCCTCTACAAACGCATATCCATACCGGAATCATATCTTTGAGTCGCCAAATCAAACATGTTCGCGGGCTCTCTATACTTCATTCCGCGATGGATATGCGTTTGTAGCATGCAAATACCGGAATTGGCCTATTTCCTTAGTTCCGCGCCAGCCCAAATTAGCCATTCCGCGACGCATGTGCATTGGCGGCCCCTAAATACCGGAATTAAATAGTCTGGAAGTCATCGCGCTTCATTTTTCCGCGAAACAAGCCTTACAAACACAATGCGATACCGGAATCCATTTCTCAAGCCCGCTGAAGCAGGCCAATTTAGCCCATTTCCGCGAAACACCCCTCACAAACGCAATGCGATACCGGAATCATATCTTTGGGTCATAAAATCACCTATGAATCTATGCCTCCATCACTTCATTCCGGTATAGGTTCCTGCTTCGCAGGACAACTTTTTCATTGCATGTAAAAGTTGGTCAGGTACGATTCTTGTTTTTCTGATGAAAAACAAGAATCTATAGGTTTTTGATTTTCCTCAGAAAATCAAGAACCTATATAATTTTGTTCCTCACAAAGGAAACTATAAAAGCGATTATTAATAGGGTTATCAATTTAGATTCCAAGCACTTTCTTTGCGAATGCTTTTACCTCTGCAATATCTGCAGCATCTGGCTTGCCCTTGTGCATAAATTTGAACTCGCCGCGGCAATAGAAATTATCCTGGCTAACAGCGATCCCTCTTGCCTTGAGCAATTTCTCGATAGATGGGAATGCTCTCTCTGCCAGGGCTGATGTGGAAAATACTACAACCTTCTGCACTCTCTTTGGGTCAAGGCTTGCAATAAATTTTTTAACCTCGCTGTCGATTCCTGCCCAGTATACTGATGCGCCCAGGAAAAGTACATCTGTGTCATCTGTAACAGGGCTAGATGTTGTAGCTGCTGTAACTCCTGCTACCTCTGCAATGGCATCTGCCAGTTTTCTTGTGTTTCCTGTCTGTGAATAATATCTTACTGCTGAATTCATTATTTTACCTCCATATATTGAATACTATTTAGTTTTTGTGAAACTCTGCCCCATTGCCCAGATCAAAGCAACCGCCAGCAGCCTCTTCAAAATTCTTTTTTGCTATACCAAGGTCTACCAGGTCAGTTGGCCATTCTCCAGACACATCCGCTGTCAGTTTGCCACCGGCATATGTGAAATGTGGATGCTGAGAATTTACAGCAGTAGGAGCCAGCTGCACAGCCTTCATAGCCTCCAGCACCCACTGAGGAGCATCCTCAGATCCGGTGAGGCGCTCAGAGATTGGCTTGCGATTCTTGCTGATTGTGCCGCGAATCATCTTCTCTTTCATGGTCACCTTGTCGATGTGGCCCACAGGAATAACGCAATACATCTCCTGACCCTCAGGGATCTCCACGTAATCCTTGTTAAATGTGCCAGCCACCCAGCAGCTGCCCAGGCCCATATCAGTAAGGTCAAGCATCAGGGCCTGACCATAGTAACCAATCTTTTCCTCTACATTCTCAAGGCTAGGGTCAGCCTTCATAACGAGAATAGCCTTTACATTTTTGAACATGCCATAGGACTTTGACCTGTTTGCAAATGCTTCCTCTCCATCCAGCATCAGGCTCAGGGCCAGACCAGCCTCCTGATTAATCTCATCCAGCATAGCCTGAATCTTTGAAATCTCCTCCTGATTCAACGCCTCCTCTGTAAATGTTCTTCTGGATATTCTATTTAAAATAGCCTCTCTCATATAATACCTCCGTTAATTACCTATTAACCTGCTAGCATTTTACTACAAATGAATTAGAATTGGTAGTGCATTATTTAATTGCGCGTAATTATACCATGAGGTCTGCAAATAATATAAAGCCATCCCACAATTGCGGGATGGCTTTTCTCTTACATATTTTTTACCGACAGGTATCCGTTCCAATATTTTCTTTCGATGTGGGTATGGATGAATCCCCGGCGGCTCTTTAAAACGAAGCCCTGGTAGTCATCTACCCGGACGTAGGCCTTTTGGCCCCAGGTGGAAATTTCAAAATATCTATGTTCCTGCCCCTGGCTGTCAAAATCTCTGACCAGGGCGGTCACTGTGACATAGTGGTCATAGATAGTCATCTCCTGGCCTTGAGAATTGAGGACTTTTGTAAAATTCTCCCCGTCTTCTCGAGAATCAGGACTCCACCTGTAATAGTTGAGTTTCAGCCTTTGGTTTGGCTGGTTGGTAGCATATTTAAAATCGTCCAAAAGGCTCAGGGTACCGGAGCCAATGGACATAACCACCGGGATCCCCTCCCTTAGCATTCTCTCTATGTCGGCTATGTTTGCAGAGGCATCAGCCCGCCAGCGGGCCTTTAGAGTTCTAGACTCCACCCGGCTAGTGCACAGCCGCCTCAGGGTGGATGGGAACAATCCTGGAATCAGATATCTGCCCGCCATCTCCTTTTGCAGCCTAGGGTCTTGCATATATTCATTGACCGTGCAGATATATTCTTCCTTGGAAAGTCGACGCTTGCCATTCAAGTAAAGGACCAGGTTGGCCAAGGCAATCAGACCGCACCCATAGGCAGCCAAGCCCTTGTAATCCTGGTCATTTCCAAACCAGGCCTGGTTGCCCCCAAAGTAAATCCGGTCCCCATCTACTACCTGTATGAAATCTTTATCAAGACCTACTCGCATATCCTCCATATAGGCGCCCCCGATTATTTACAGCCTGACAGGTCTTGCAAAATCCAGTCCCCTGTCATCACTTTCCGCTATCAAAAGTGGCCTTCGGCCTGTCATTTCCATCACATAGTCCAAGGCTATCTTTCTCTCCTGCTCATTCATGCCCTCAAATGGTTCATCCAAAACCACAAAATCCGCAGGCACAAAAAATGCCTTTACGATTTCCACAAATCTCTGTTGGCCCTGGGTCAATTCTGCTACCGGCACCTTTAAAGACTCCTCTTTCAAAAACTTTGAAAGTTCCTCTATTGCCCCCTTTTTCGTGGCTGTCCTGTGGGCCTTTTTCACATTCCAGATGGCATCCTTTTTAGAATTCAAAGAAGATTCCTGAGGCACATAAACGCTGTGAAGTGTAGGATATTTGTAGTCTCCCATCTTGCACACCCTGCCGGCGTCAGGCTTTATCCTCTCCATAAAAATGCCAAGGAGGGTGGACTTTCCAGTCCCAGCTGGCCCTGTGATGGCATAGGCTTTTCCATCTTCCACGGTCAGGTTAAAATCCTTCAAAACCACCTTGTCTCCATATGATTTATCTATGTGATCTAAAATAATTGTCATTTCTATTCCTTATGTTAATATTCTCGCCAAATCAAAAATCCTAAGAATTCTCCAGGCCAAGGCTCTTAAAAATTGTCTCTGCAATCAGTTTTGACCCTGCCGGTGAGGCGTGTCTTCTGTCCTCAAAAAACAAATCAACCTCTGGATGCTTGTGGATGTGGTCCCACCACACCTCCCCAACAGGCGCCAGCAGGCATCCGTATTTGTCCGCCAGTTTTCTGTACCGAGCCGACATCTCAGCCTGGAGGTGCTCCTCCCCCTCCTTGGCCCAGGTCATATAGAGGCATGCCTTGGCATCAGTCTGACCGATCCACTCCATCAGTTTGTCAGCCCCCTCTTCCATCACCGAGAATTCTCCCATAGGATGGGCCACGTGCTGGAGAATTATGTAGTCATAATCCCCATAGAGTATGTTAAATCTAGTCTGCTCATTTTCTGCGTGATAATCAAAACCCATGCCACCCTTTGTCAGCATGGTAACCTCCATATCAATGCCATTTTCCTTGCAGATGTCCTTAAAAATCTTTGGCATGTCATTGTAATAGGTGTGACTGTTTCCAATAAATAATGTTCTCATTTCCTTCTCC
>JAIKWH010000024.1 GCA_024684955.1 Pseudobutyrivibrio sp. | reverse complement strand
CACCTTCGCTACCAGTTTATTCTGCTGAGTAGGAATCTGGTCCTTATAATCATCCAAGGACATCACACGCTCTTGAATCTTTGGGGGATAGTTATATAAGGTCTTGATTGGTTTTCTAGACATGATGTAAACCATCACGGTGAACAATGCACATAAGGCTATGCTTTCAATTACGAGAATCATAGTGGCCTCCCTGATTATTCCTATTTGAATTTGATTATCTAAATAAACTTGGAACTGCAAAAAATAAAATAATCAACGAAAGTATTAAAACAAAAATCCATCCAATAAAGGGCTTAAACCACCTATTATGCATACATAATACATTTAGTTTTGCCACGCCTTGCGGATAATTAAAAAACCATGGATAATCATCAATATAAGTAATATCAATTTCTTGCCCTAAATAATTATATCGAACACCATCCCACTTTTTTTCGCGCATATCTTTGATTGAATTCAACGTCATTGTTTTTATAGTTTTCCCCTTTTCCGTACGAAATTGAACGATAGGATATGCTGTAACTCTATTAAATCGGTCAGAGTGTAATTTATAATTTCTGTAGCGTCCCTCATAAAAATCAACGATTTTCGCTGTACAGGTATTTCCAAACAGCTTCAACCTTATAATCCTATATAATTGACGACATGATGCAAACGTTCCTGCACAACCTGTTATTAAAAATACAAATCCATATAATATTTTCATTTTCTACAACTCCGATTACTATAACGGTGCCAATGTAATATACCTATTTAAATTTTTTAATTATCTCAATTGTTTTTTTCTTCTTTGCCATATAACCTTATTTTCCTACTTCTAACTAAAAGCCAAATTACAATTCCCAGGTTTATTCCAAATATAAGTACTCCTGTATATGCATTATACTGTTCTCTTACTAAAATATTA
Organism: Pseudobutyrivibrio sp.; assembly: GCA_024684955.1. Taxonomy (GTDB): domain Bacteria; phylum Bacillota; class Clostridia; order Lachnospirales; family Lachnospiraceae; genus Pseudobutyrivibrio. Next base: position 25,182 of record JAIKWH010000024.1, on the reverse strand, counting down.
TCCTCGTAAGTATGTAAAAGTGCTGTTTGAAAAGTAAAAAGTGATACTAAAGCAGTTGCCAGATTAAACAGTTGAACAATCTTCCAAATCCCTGTGTTGTGAGGTTTTGTTTGTGCCATTGCGATAATTATTACTGTTAGCCTCACAAAAACATATAATGCTAACCCATATAAAATAATAAAATGATATTTGAAAGTGTCGTCATTAAAAATAACAAGATAGGCCATTATCGTAATTACGATATTCATTACAAACAGCATCAATGATGAATGCATAGTAATTTTACTTTCAATTATATTTCTATATTCATTTTCAGGCATAAACTGAAGCAAATGCTCCTGTCTGGACAAATATCCTCTCACTAATGCCGAGCAAAGATTATATAATCCAATTACATAAAACCATTTAGACTTATAATAAAAAGCTACAACAAAATAAAATATTAGAAAAAGAAAATTCATCATCCCTGCGGTATATAGGAAAAATCGCTGTCTATATCTAATATTTAAGATCAAATCTTTAATAATGGGTAATTGAATACATATTTTATATCCCCATGGAATTGCCTCTTTAACAAAAGCCCATACTAAAACGGATAATGTGTAAAAGGATAAAATATAGGCTATATATTCTAAAAAAACAGGTATCTTATCCCCATTTATCAATGTATATACAAGACCTATTCCACAAACAGCAAATGCAATTGCTGCCTTCCATAAAGGTAGATAAAAGGCTTGTAAAATCAATCTAATAATCTTCTTAATCTGTTCTTTTGACATAATATGAAATAATATCCTAAATTGGTAAATACATTGTAAATATACTTTTCATAATACACAAACGGCGATGGTTTTACCACCGCCTACAGTGATGATTTCACACCCAAAAAATATGATTCCGCGATGGATATGGGTTTGTAAGGTGTGTTTCGCGGAATTTGACTAAAATGACCTATTTCAAGTCACTGGAAAATAGACTTTCGGTATGGATATGCATTTGTGAGGGGTGTTTCGCGGAAAATTGAAGCGCGAAGACCTCTAGACTATTATTTTCCGGTATTTGCATGGTGCAAACGCACATGCGTCGCGGAATGGACATTTTGGGCCGAGTCAAGAGTGGAGAAATAGGGTGATTCCGGTATTTAGGGCCTGCAAATGCACATACATACCGGAATGAAGTACAGAGAGCCCGCGAACATGTTTGATTTGATGGCCCAAAAATATAATTCCGCGATGAATATGGGTTTGTAAGGTGCGTTTCGCGGAATGGACATTCGGGGCCGAGTCAGGAGTGAAAAAACAGCCTGACTCCGGTATTCACATTTAATTATTCCACGTATACCCTGTTTCGGTTTCATACAAAACGCAGCAGGGGATTTGGGTGAGGGGTTCTTCATCGTAACCACCTAATACAAGCCTATTATTCAGCCAGCTTATCGCTTCTTCAGATAGGTCCTTTGTGGGGGTGCCGGGCAGATAGAAATACAAGTCTCCCCCCTGGCCTATGCCGTATGGCTTAGTGTAGATCATCAATTCATCCCCTATCAATTTTTTGGTGCCGGCCTCATGGTCCAGGGACAGGTCCACCAGCCTGGTTTTGTAGGTTAGTTTATCTACTTTTTCCAGTTCCCCTAGTTGGCCGGAGAATTTGCAGTAATAATGTAGGTTTTGATTGTCAGAACCCGTATCGTAATCCTCATAGGTGCCACTGAAACTGCCATCAGCATTGATAGCCATATATGTGGCCCAGCCTCCGACCCCGCTGGCAAATACAAAGGAATTGATTTCATTGTCTGATAGATATTGATATGAAAAATCCTTGTATCTTTTTATTCTTGTAGATGGGTATAGGCTGCAGCCAATCAGTAATATGACAGCAAGGGCTATTACTATTATTTTTTTGTACATAGATGCCACCTTGCTCATTTTCTTTTTTAAATATTCCATAGCAAAATTCCTTTCTTTTAAATCATTCAGTATGTCCTAGCAAAAAAAAAATCCGCTCCTAAGAGCGGATAAATTAAACATCTATCAATCCTATTATTGATGTATCTGCGTATGCATTCAGGGCGTCAAACCATTTGACCTTGTCCCACAAGCCTTCTGGCCGACGCATTATATGGCCTTCCAGCATCTCATAGTTTCTGCGCAGATGTCGCAGGGCCTCGTATGGGGTTTTACCCTTCGCATAGCACTTTTCACTTGGGTGATTTCCCAAATACCAATTAAATTTTGCCTCATTGTCTAAATCAACAAAGGAGGCTACCATATCAATCAATGACCCCTTATATTTTTCCTGCATGGATTGATTTGTCTTATATTTCACGGACAGGTTATAAATATCCATGTGATACAAGGTCATGCACCTGTATCCATCAGGAGTTTTTTCAAAATACAACTGGAGTTTTCGAGAATATATAGGACCAGCCACCTTTTCAATCTGGCCCTCTATATACTTATTGATAAAGTCGATTTCAGCCTCTGATTCCTGGTATATATCAAATTCTTTTAAAAACTGGCTGGTCTCCGCCACGAAATTCTGGCAGGTATCTAAACTTGTGATAACCACACATTCCTCTGGCAGAGACCCGTAACCTTTCACACTGCCTACAATCCTGTATAGGTCAGCCAGGGGATGTTTGTTTACATCCTCTGCCCCCTGATTTGCCTTTAAATGCTTTACCACTACTGGCGCGTGTATTTGTTTCTTTTCCATATCTATTCACCTAAATCTAAAACATCAATAAGTATTGCTAACATATTCCAAAAAATGCAATTCCTATTTATAGGGCTGCAGTCACAAAAACCAAAGATTGGTTTTTGTTTCCCCTCTGTGATCTCTTTGTACAAATCATCGTCATCACTACCCAATACCCATACAGGCAATCCAAAGGCCTTGTACTTATAAGTATACTTGAAATCTTCTGCAGAATCATTTTCCTCGGCTGAAAGAACTGACATACCAGAGACTACTAGTTCCTGGACTAGATCAAATTCATCCGCCTCCATGTGGGGATCGAAGGCCTTGTTTGCCCATTCGCCAACCCTGCTCACATGGGTATAAGGATCAGTGATTTCAGATCTAAGCCGAAAGATATCACTGCACTCTGGCCACAAGATATCTAGTATCTTTTTCATAGAATCTATTGTCATTCTAATCTGGTTTGGGCCAAGTGAACAGGAAAAAGTAACTGTAATTACATATTCAAAATTAGGATTCTGGCCCACATGAAACAAAGCCATTTCTGATAAGAATTTTAAATAATAATAAATCAATTGGAAGGTCAGGTAGTCTAGCTTGTTTTCTTGCATGGCCTGTTCCAGATCAATGTGTATCCTGGTTATATTTTTCGGCTCTGCCTGAGAGAGGGTCATATTAGTCATACGGTCCTTAAAAACTTTGATTTCTTTTATTAAGTTTTCATTATCATAGTTCTTTTTTAGAGAATTGTATAGGTATTTGGGGTCCATTTTCGTTTTCATATTATCGCCTTTCTATCCATTTATTTCTTAGTCCATCTCAGGACTTTCCCCCTCATAGACAAAGCCATAAGAAGGAATTTTCCTGATAAACTTGCCTAGGGACCCGGACTCTAGTATATATTCACCATCTCTGTCCATGGAGAGAATTGTTTCCGGTGATTTATTTACCCTGGTTCCAATATAATTGGCAGATTCCAAGTCATTACTACCTAGATATACGATGTGATCGCAGTTATTGATTATGGTCTGGGCCTGAGGATGAGTGTACAGTGACTCCAGCTGTGTAAAAGACTGAATACACAAAGTGAGCCAAATGTCACGGCTTCTCACTACAGATATAATCTTGTCAAAATCAGGGATAAGGGCCGATGAGGCAAAATCATCCATAATAATTCTCACCGGAACATCCAACTGACCATTTGGATTTGCATCTGCCTCTGCAATGAGAGTTTGCAGTGCCTGTGTATAAAAGAGATTAACTACAGTATCCATGCTGTGGTCGCAATCAGAGACATTTAAAAACAATACTGTTTTCTCTTTGCCAAGGGAGGCTATATCCACTACATCATCGCATAGTACCAATTCCTCAATATAATTTTCCTGGTCATCCCACAGTTCGGCATCAGCTGGGAAAACCCATTCTTCTAAAGGAAGAGTGCTATCGAAAGCCACATCTGGGGAGAGTCGTCTTTCATATTTGTATCTGAACAGGTCACTGTACTCAGCGTATTCAAATGGTGCCAAAGCCATCGCCACAAAAGACAATATACTAGTCCTGGTTTTATCAGCCATTTTCGAGCTATGAATTTGGGCGTGACGATTGGCAAGCAAGGTATTAGGATTTTCTCTCACAAAATTGGTGACATACTTTGATTCCTCACCACCATTAATGTAGTAAGAGTAAAAGTTTGCCACCTCTTTCATGTTATGCTTATCTTCAGTATGTCTCATGAGTACAAAATCTATGAAAAACTCTAGATATTGTCTAGCACTACTAGGCCAGAAAGATTCTGCAGTTGAATCCATTGGAATAAGGGCCGCCGCAACTTTGGCAATATCCTGCTCTCGGTATTGGCCATTCTCATTCTTTCTGATATAAGCTAGAGGATTGTATTTGCTACTACTTCCTGGATTTACAAAATCCAGCACTTTCACTTTATAACCCTTGGCCTGCAATTCATCAGTAAACATACTGGCCAGGCGGCCCTTTGTATCCACCACAATCAAGCTAGAATCCTGGAGGGATTTAAGCTGAGGATACACAATGGAACCTGTCTTTGATGAGCCCGAACTGCCCACAATTAAATCATTATTGTTTAGGCGGGTCTGCCATGTGTCGTTGCTCACCTTTAGGTCTTCCCCTAAATATCTATAATTGTATTTTGCACTTCTATCCATTTTGTTTTTCCTTTCGTTCCTTGTTATTTTCTTATTGCTTTTATTCATTTTTTAATTACCTTTCTTTAATATTTCACTCATGCTGTCTGCATCGATTATTTGAGAAGCCAGTCCAAAGTCGATGGCTTCTTCTGCACTAAAATAACTATCCGACTTAGTGACCTTTGCGATTTGCCTTTTGGTTTTACCTGTGCCCTCAGCTATAATCGATACCAGTCTTTCGTTGGTCTTCTTTAAATTATTTAGTTCTTGATCGATTTCATATGGTTTCATTCCACCCATTTCACGTTTACCCCAGCTGCAGTCATGTATCATGACCTTGCTGCTAGGGAGCATATATCTTTTGTCCTTGTCGCAGGCTAGCATAATGATACTGCCCATGCTTGCGGCAATACCTGTGACCACTGCCCTAACCGGGCTTTTGAGGAGGCGAATAGTATCGTATACGCCTAGGCCTGCCCCTACGCTGCCGCCTGGAGAATTGATGAATAAGGTAATTGGTTTTGTGGAGTCCTCCGCCTCCATGTACAAGAGTTTTTTGATTAGGTCATTGCAGGAATCATCATTTACCTCACCTATTAAAAAGATTTTCCTGTCTTTTAAAAACATGTCATCAATTGGTGCTAACTGCAGTCCTCTTACCGATTCTGATATAATATTTGCCATAATTATTTCCTTTCTTTCTAATAAAATTTTCTCGCCCCACCTTTATCGGTGAGCAATCTAGAATTTAAATTGTTCTAAAAAGAATTTTACCTGCGCAAGCAGGTTATTTTTAATCGCATTTATTTTTTTTATTTTTTTCTTTATTTTTCGGGGTTTTTCTAAAATCTTTTGGAACATATTCCCCTTTTAAAATTTCGATTATGGGTATATACTCCCTGTAAGAAGGAATTGAAATATGAAACTAGGAAAATATAGTGACAATCAAATATTAGAATTGTTGGAACATCATTTTGAATTAGATAGTTTTAGAGACCATCAGTTGGACATTATAAAGGCCATTCTGGCTGGAGATGATACCCTATCAATTCTCCAGACCGGGTCTGGAAAATCATTGTGCTACCAGTTGCCTGCTCTTGTAATGGCCGAAAATGGCTATTCCACCATTATCATAGAGCCAATCATCTCTTTGATGACTGACCAGTGCCATAGGATAAACCATTATCTGACAAGGGCCCACATCCCAGCCCGGGCTATTGCCATTCACAGCCAGTCCGATGGCAGGAGCATAGAGGCTTTTTTTGAGAATCCCAACTATTACAAGGTTATCTTTATCTCCCCAGAGGGATTTACCAGCCAACTGGCCAAAGACCTCTTTGCAAATAGACAGGTGTCCCTAATAGTTATTGACGAGGCCCATTGTGTCTCTCTCTGGGGCCATGATTTTAGACCTACCTACAGCATGATTAGGCCCACCATAGACACATACTGCCACGACAGGCCCATCATCGCCGCCTTTACTGCCACTGCTACCAATTACGTGGTAAAGGATATTATCAATCTATTGAATCTACACATCTCTATAGATGGCAATAAGAGTACTCTTTTCAAGGGAGAAATGATTAGGGACAACCTAAACCTATTGACCCACAGGTGTAGTGAAGAAAGAAAGCCAGAATATATATATGAATATGTATTAAATCACAGGGATGAACTGGGCATCATCTACTGCAACACCAAGCAGAATGTCCGAGACCTGTATAAATATTTAAATGCAAAGGGAATAGTCTGCGGCAAATACTATGGGGTCTCCAAAGAAGGGGGCCAGGAAAAAGACACCACCAGTTTACGTCGGTCAAACATTGCCACCCTGGCAAAATTTTTTGACGATAATTCTGGCCTGTCCTGTGTCATTGCCACCTCCGCCTTTGGAATGGGAATCGACAAACCTACAGGCAGAGATGTGACCTATATCCTCCACTACAGCCTCCCACGCTCTATGGAAAACTACTATCAGGAGGTAGGTCGCGCCGGCAGACATGGGGATAATGTGGCAAACTGTATTCTCCTATACAACAAAAGAGATTTCTTTTTGCTAAAGGCCTGGATAAAGGCCTGGATAAATGCCAATCCTGAATACACTACTGAGTCTGTAGAATACCAACTGGCCATGGACCGGGTTGATAAAATGATTGAATACGCCGGCCTACGTACTGCCCAGGAAAGAAATGAATTTATAGATAATTATTTTAAAAACTATGAGCCTGCCATCACACAGGTTGACCCTACCAAATACGTCTATCTCAACAGGTCTATCTATGGGAATTTTTTGTTGAAAGCCAAGAATCTCCGGGATGAGACCCTGCCTGATTTTTTTGATGTAATGGTTTTAGATGCTTTGAGTTCCTTTGTTTTAAGTGGCAAATATGACATTAGCTATCTAGACATTCTCCGCCTCCTGTCAGGCAGAGATTACTTTGACTCAAAGTCTCCTTTAAAAAAAGAAGTTATTAGGACAGTAGATAAGCTTGTTAATAAGGAAATAAATATCAATCCAGATGATCCTAGTAAATCCCAAAAATTGCTGGAAGAAGGCACCTTTGAAAAGCGAAGGGTAAAAAATGGAGTGACACTTAGGTATAACCAGGATTCTTCAGTATTTTATTTTTATAGGCAAAATCATAATTACAAAATGCCATCATCATTGCTGGGTTTACCAAATAAGGAACAGGCAAACAGGCTGGATTTAGCGCCTGTGCCTCAGACAAAAGAAGGACTAATGATAAAGTATTATCTCCTCTCAAAGATTACTTATTGCAGGCACCTGTATCTGACAGGGCAAAAGATTAATTGGAGCATTAATCTAAGCGATATGGTCCTGAATTTAAAAATAGAATTCCCTGAGTCCGAAAAGGGAAAAATAGCAAAAGAAAAAAGGCTTATGAGATATATAGAAGACTATCTCAAAGCCCTTGTTGATTGTAAATATATAAAAACATATAGATTTGCCACCACAAAACATAGTAATTCTAAAACTGTGTTTTTACATAGTGGAACCACAGGCCAGCAATATAACAGGGTAAATATCATCTACCACGGTAGGGCCTAGTATTATATATGAAAACATTTTTGAATTGCCCTGTATTCTCCCAGTACCAGCAGTGTCTCATTCTCTTTGAGAATATCATCTGGAGAAAATGACAGATTCATATTGCCGTTTTCTTTGACAGCCATAATATTGATCCCATATTTCTGTCTAATATCAATCTGTCTGACGCTCCTGCCTATCCAATCCTCAGGCAGTTTTACCTCGAATATGGCATGGCTGTCGTCCAGTTTGATGTAATCTAAAATATGGTCTGAGGTATAGCGTATTGCAGTCCATTTAGCAATCTGCTTTTCTGGATTTACAACCTCGTCTGCTCCGTTTCTCAAAAGGAACTTTGCTTGTACCTCTCTGTTTGCCCTGGATACAACCATTTTTGCTCCCAGTTCTTTTAAAAGAGAAGTGGTCTCCAGAGAACTTTGAAAATCGTCTCCAATTGTCTCAATACATACGTCAAAATTATTGATTCCCAGAGACTCTAAAAAACTTTGATTTGTACTGTCCCCAATCATGGCATTTGTAACATAGGGCAGTATCTCGTTTACCCTTTCCTCATCCATGTCCACCGCCATAACCTCGTGACCCATTTCATGAATCTGTCTGGCAACCAACATTCCAAAATTTCCTAATCCAATAAGTAAAACTGATTTCATATATTCAACTCCTTAGCCTATCATTATGCTTTCCTGTGGATACTTTGATGCAGTAGTGTCTTTATTTGAGAAGGCTGCATATATAATTGTCAGTCCTCCTACCCTGCCCCAGAACATAAGTATAATCAGAATAGTATGTGATATATGGGACAAGCCTGGTGTAACTCCAAGAGAAAGGCCTACAGTACCAATTGCAGAGAATGTTTCAAACAATCCTTCCTTTATGCTTATTCCATCTATCTGGGTTATAACAAGGGCGGATGTAATGGCCAGTGTGCTATATAACATTAACAGCGCTGATGCATTTTTTACAACCGAGTCGTCTACCCTTCGTCCAAAGTAATTAGCACTTTCTCTTTTGCGAAAGACCGCTATTATATTTGAAAAAAGTACAGCCAGAGTAGTGGTCTTCATACCTCCGGCAGTTGAACCTGGAGAACCTCCCACAAGCATCAATAAAATAGTTATTATTATCCCTATATCTGGCAGGCTTGTCAAATCAGCCGTATTAAAGCCTGCTGTCCTAGGGGTAATTGCCTGGAAAACTGACAGACATATTTTTTCCTCAAGGCTATGGCCGTCAAAACAAAAAGCGAAAAAGATTATCGCCGGTACCACAATTAAAATAAGGGTGGTTGTAATGATGACCTTGCTCTGCATCCTATAGGCTTTTAAATTGAATTTTTTGGTAACAATATCATCCCAGGTTATGAATCCCAGTCCTCCTATAATAATAAGAGCGGATATGACAATTGTAATGTATGGATTGTATGCAAAGGAAGTCAGGGAACTAAACTCTCCCGTCTCGCTGCCCATGATATCAAATCCAGCATTGCAAAAGGCTGACACTGAATGAAATACTGACATCCATATTCCTTTAATCCCATATTTTGGAACAAAAACCGGCATCAAAAGCAGGGCTCCACAAGTCTCTATACTAAAAGAAGTCAGGATTATAAATTTGGTAAGTCTGACTATACCCCCTACCTGAGGAACTGACAGGGCATTCTGCATGGTCTGGCGCTGCATCAGGCTAATTTTTTTGCCTGCCAGCAATGCCAAAAGAGATGCTACTGTAACAACTCCCAGTCCTCCAATCTGAATCAGAATCAGTATAATGACCTGACCAAAATCGGACCAGTAGGTAGCAGTATCATATACTACCAGTCCTGTAACACACACTGCGGATGTGGCTGTAAACAGGGCATCAGCAAATGGGGTATAGACTCCATCAGCAGATGACACAGGAAACATTAATATTACCGCGCCAAGTAGTATCACTCCCACAAATCCTAATATAATTATCTGAAAGGATGAAAGGCTATCCTTTATTTTTTTTAGTTTTAGCATAAGATACTCTGCCTCCTCAACGCATATATCTTAATTCTATGTCTAAGAAAAATAAAGTAAAATTTTTTGTACTAAAATTACGCCCACTTAGCAAATTCTTGGTCGGTGCATTTTACGTAGTGACTGCCTCCCACGTGGTGGTTGAAGCCCTGGTTGTAGTCGATGCCCGATGTTTTATAGTCGTAGGATTCTGCCACCCTGTTCTTTTCCACAATTGGGTTTGGCTCAGGAATTGCCGAGAGCAAACTCTTGGTGTATGGGTGGATTGGGTTTGAGAAAATTTCCTCTGTGGTACCTGTTTCCAAGAGGTGTCCTAAATGAAGGACTCCGATTCTGTCGGAGATGTATTTAACCATGGACAAGTCGTGGGCGATGAAAAGGTAAGCCGCCCCAGTCTCCTGCTGGATGTCCTTCATTAGGTTAACCACCTGCGCCTGGATGGACACATCCAAGGCTGAGATACACTCGTCAGCTATGATTAGCTTTGGGTTCATAATCAATGCTCTGGCGATTCCAACACGCTGCCTCTGCCCTCCAGAGAACTGGTGTGGGTATCTAGATGCGTGCTCAGGTGCCAGGCCAACCTTTGCCAGGATGTCCTTTATCAGTCGATCACGCTGAGCACGGTTTTCGTATGTGTGATGTATATCAAGACCTTCTCCTATAATGTCCTCCACCTTTTTCCTAGGGTTTAGGGATGACATTGGATCTTGGAAAATCATTTGCATTTCGGTTCTCAGTTTTTTCTTGTCAGCACGAGTTAGTTTTTTGGTAATGTCTGTGCCGTCAAAGGTGATGGAACCGCTAGTTGGGTCATAGAGTCTGATTACTGACCGTCCTATTGTGGACTTGCCAGAGCCAGATTCACCAACCAGGCCGTAGGTTTCCCCTGGGTATATTTCGAATGAAACGCCCTCTACCGCCTTTACTGTGTATGTGTTTGAAACCTTAAAATGCTGTTTTAAATTCTCAACCTTTAAAAGAGGCTGTCCGCTGTAATCAATTGCCATATTTTTCTGCCTCCCTTTTCATTCTATCTAATCTCTCCCTCAGTTCCTTTGGCATCTCTACCTTTGGAGCCCTTTCGTCCAGGAGCCATGTGGCTGCAAAATGATTCTTTGTCAACTGGAACATTGGCGGCTCTTCTTTGTCGTCAATTTCCAGTGCAAACTGATTTCTCGGTGCAAAGGCATCTCCCTTTACCTCCTGCAAAAGGTTTGGTGGAGAACCAGGAATGGTGTATAGCCTGTCGTCATCTGTGTCCAAATCAGGCATGGCTGAAAGCAAGCCCCAGGTGTATGGGTGTCTTGGGTCGTAGAATACCTCGTCCACCAGGCCCTTCTCCACAATCTTTCCTGCATACATTACATTTACATAATCTGCGACCTTTGCCACTACTCCCAAATCGTGGGTGATATAGATAACAGAGATTCCTCTCTCCTTTTGTACCCTCTTAATCAACTCGATAATCTTGGCCTGGATAGTAACATCTAGTGCGGTGGTAGGCTCATCGCAAATGAGGAGGTCTGGGTCACAGGAAAGGGCGATGGCAATAACCACACGCTGCCTCATACCGCCGGACAGCTGATGAGGATACTGTCTCATTCTCTTTTCCGCGTCCTCGATGCCTACCTCTTTTAACAGTCTGATGGCCTTTGCCCTTGCCTCTTCCTTGGTCATATTGGTGTGAAGCAGCATGCCTTCCACCAGTTGCTTTCCAATATTCATAGTTGGGTCGAGGCTAGTCATTGGGTCCTGGAAAACCATGGAAATTCTCTTTCCGTTAATGTGGTTTCTCAACCATTTTTTATCTTTGTCCAGAATGTTTACAGACCCGTATACTCCCTCCTGGTTTTTATATGTAAAGTCAATTGTTCCAGAATTAACTACTGCATTTTTTGCCAGAATTCCCATTGCGGCCTTCATAGTTACTGATTTTCCAGAACCAGATTCTCCAACTATAGCCACTGTCTCTCCACGCTCCAGGTCAAAATCGATTCCCCTGATGGCGTGTACCATACCTGCACTTGTCTTGAATGAAATGTCCAGGTTTTTTACGTTCAAAATTACGTCTGCCATAACAACCTCCTACATTTCTTTCATCTTAGGGTCAAAGGCCTCACGGAGTCCGTCACCTAAGAGGTTAAAACTAAGCATCAAAAGAGCCATGATAATGATTGGTGGCACAATCTGATATGGATGAGTTGTAAAGCAATCATATCCATCCGAAATCAGTGAACCAAGGGAGCACTGTGGCACCGGAATACCAAGACCTACAAATGAAAGAAATGCCTCGGTAAAGATGGCTGTAGGAATGGAGAACATTACCTGGGTAATGATTGGTCCAATAATGTTTGGCAAAACTTCTTTAAAGATAATAAAGAAAGAACCTGCTCCAAGGGTACGAGATGCCAGGACAAATTCCTGCTCCTTTAATTTGAGCATTTCAGCACGAGAAATTCGGCTCATGCCTACCCACTCAGTGAGCATAAGGGCGAAAATGATGGTAATCATACCTGGTTTGAGAATTAACAAGAGTAGGGTCACAATAACAAGCCTTGGAATACCATTCCAAATCTCTAGAATTCTCTGCATCACCATATCCACGGCCCCGCCAAAAAATCCAGAAATCAGGCCATAGCTCATACCGATAATCATATCTATGAGGGCTGCGGCAATGGCAATAATGAGTGATACTCTGGCGCCGGACCAACAGCGGGTCCAAATGTCACGTCCATACATATCACTGCCAAACCAATAGTAGAGGTCTGTAAGCCCTTTCTCCTCATATTGGTTGATAGTTTTGGAACCTGTGGTAGTAGAAATTGTCTCTCCACCGTCAAAGAGGCTCCATCCCTCTAATCCCGGCACCCTAGGTGCAAAATTCTTTTGAGACAACTCCTGGCTGGCATAATCAAAATCATTCATGCCAGGTCCGATGATTGCAAAAACCACAATCAATATGATGAAGATAAGACCTATCACCGCACTTCTCTTGTGGAAAAATCTGTGTCTTACTTCCTTCCAAAAACTTTGGGATGCATAATTGGAGTCAATATTAAAGTCTGATTTTTTTTCTTTTAAAACAAAATCTGCCATGTCTGCCATATTAGTTGCTCTCCTTTCCCAGCCTGATACGTGGATCAATTACTCCATAGAGAATATCCACCACCAGCATTATGAAAATGTAGAGGGCTGAATAAATGAAACTAAGAGCAATAACTACGTTGTAATCATTTGATTGAATTGCATTTACAAGGAGGCTACCTACTCCTGGGATTGCAAATATTTTTTCTACTACCAGAGAACCTGTCATAAGGTCAACAACCAGTGGAGCCAATACTGTAATGATAGGAATCAAGGCATTTCTCAAGGCATGTTTAAATATTAAGGCATGATTTGAAAGACCCTTGCTCTCTGCAAAAAGCATATACTCAGACCCCAATACCTCTATCATTTCGCTTCGGGTAAACCTGGCTATGGTTGCCATGGTAAACATGGACAGAGCCACCGAAGGCATGACGCTGGAATTTAGAGCGTCTGCTGAGTTATATAGCATTGGAAAAATTCTCCACTTAAATCCAAAGGTAAATGACAGGGCCAAGGCGAAAACATAGGAAGGTACTGACACACCGATTACAGAAATAATCGTGCATAGACTATCCAAAAAGGTATCTCGTTTTAATGCCGCTATTAAACCTAAAATCAATCCAACCAAAGTACCTAAGGCAACTGCAAAAAATCCAATATTAATAGAGATTGGCAGTCTAGTTTGAATCAATTGGGATATAGGAGTGTTTTTAGAAATGTTGTAACTGACACCAAAGTCACCCTTTAACATATTCACCACATAGTGGCCAAACTGGACAACTATAGGCTGGTCCAATCCATATTTGGCATATAGGACTGCTCTTTGGTCATCTGAAAGTTTCTCATCGTTGAACGGAGAACCCGGCATCAACTGCATGAGAATGAACAATACCAATACAATGGCAAGAAGAGTGAAAATCGATGTTAGCACTCTCTTCAGAACATATTTTTTCATGTGTGCATTACCTTCCCTTACATTTATTAAATGATTACTAAAGGGCTCAAGTCCATAGGCTGAGCCCTAAAGTAACCCTTTAATTAGCCCGCTGTAAAACTAATTCTTAGTTGTGTTCTTATAAACTCTGTTGAGAGCTACTGGGTGGAATTCGATTCCTGAAACGCTTGATGAAACCATCTGAGCATTTGCTGCTGTATAAATAGGGAAGATTACTGCATCCTCCATAACAAGCTGCTCCGCATCATATAATCTTGTACGTCTCTCATCTATCTTTGTGCAAAGCTCACCTGTTGTGCACTCGTCGATAATTGCATCATATTCTGAGTTTGACCAGAATCCGTAGTTGTTAGAATTGTCTGTGTACCACATTCCAAGGTATGTCATAGGGTCATCATAATCAGGACCCCATCTTGTAAGACCAAGCTCATAGTTGCCATCCTGTAGATCCTGTACACGCTGCTTCTTTGGCTCTGTTGTGATGTTGATTGTCAGTCCAGGAAGAGCTGTCTCCCACTGGTCCTTGAGTACTGTAGCAACCTTTGCAGGTGCGTCATCTTCGTCAGCAACAAGTTCTAAAGAAAGTTCTGTGATGCCAAGTTCATCAAGACCTGCCTGCCAGTACTCTGCAGCTGCAGTAGCATCGTCACGGCAAAAATCTGAGAATTGCTCCTGGTCTGCTGCAAAATCAGCAGCGAAATCACGAGGGATTGCTGTGTATGTAGGGAGTGAACCATCCTTTAATACGTCAGTTGTGATTGCCTCACGGTTGATAGCAAGTGTAAGGGCTGTACGGATGTTTAGGTTTGCAAGTTCCTTTACTGCCTTGATGTTTGGAGTTACATACCAAAGATAACCGGCACCGATTGAATCAAACTCTGGGTCATCCTCTACCTGATCCACCTGATCACCATTTACAAGAGTGATGTCAAGGTCTCCAGTCTGATAGCTCATAAGAGCAGTCTGAGAATCCTGAATTACCTGATATGAAAGTCCTGTAAGGGACACTCTAGCAGCATCATAGTAGTCCTCATTCTTTGTAAGGTGGAAAGCTGTTGCTGCTGGCTCGTATGAGTCAAGCACAAAGGCACCATTTGAAAGAACTGTTTCTGGACTTGTTGCAAATGTATCACCACACTCATTAAAGAAAGCCTCGTTTACTGGGTAGAATGTTGGGAAGTACATAAGTGAGAGGAAGTATGATACAGGAACATTAAGAGTTACCTCCAATGTTTTTTCATCTACTGCTACTACTCCAAGTTCTGACTTGTCCTTCTCACCAGCAATAATCTCTGCTGCGTTTGCAACCTGACCAATATCTGAAAGCATATATGCATACTCAGATGCGACTGCTGGGTCAACTGCTCTCTGCCAAGCAAATACAAAATCATTTGCTGTAACAGGATCTCCGTTTGACCAGTTTGCGTCATCTCTAATCTTGAATGTATATGTACATCCATCCTCAGAAACCTCGTATGATTCTGCAAGAGCATTTACCGGATTTCCCTCTGCATCCATCTGCATCAGGCCATCTGTATAGTCTGCGATAACCTCAAAAGAAGTTCCATCTGTAGCCTGCTGTGGATCAAGAGACTCAACTGCTGTTTCAATCATAACATTGAGATCTGATGTAGCCTCTCCTGTTGCCTGAGGGGCATCATTTTCTGCTGCTGCACCTGTGTCGGATCCTGCGCCACAGCCAGCCATTCCAACAGCCATTGTCGCTGCCAGAACTAAGGCAAGTAATTTTTTCTTCATGTATTATTCCTCCTCTGTACTTGCATATTACTTTCCTCATTTAACAGTTTAATGAGTTAAAGTACGCTTTAAAAAAAATACAATGAGGGCTATTCTTTAGCACTTCATTGTACTGATGTGGTGAATTATATCACAGGACTTTATCAATTTAAAGAGGGAAATTAAACTTTTTTTAAATTTTTTGGGATCTACAAGTCTTTAATATAAAAGCAATCCATTCCTCCATGAACCACAGACTCAGGTCGCTCAATCAACCTATATCCCATTTTTTCGTAGATATGGATGACTGGTGCAAGATTAGAATGGGTTTCGAGATACATGTGACTATATCCTAGTTTTTTTGCAGCCCCCTCAACAAGGGCAACCAAGTCATAGCCTAGCCCCTGACCTTTTACCATGTCATCTAAATAGAGTTTTTGCAACTCGGCACAGTCATCAAAAGGCTCTGCCTTGGCAAAGCCCACTCCTCCCATGACCCTGTCCTCATCATCCGTCAAAACATAGTAGGCCTGATGTGCCTGGTCCGCCAGATAGTATGTACTCAGTTGGTCCAGGTTGCTATCAAAATATGCTGTGCCTGGTATATCAAGTTTATAGGCCTTTAGATTTGTCCTGATAATCTCGGCCATCCTTTGGTCATCTGCACTTTTAATTAGCCTTGTTTTCATATTCTCACCATGTTACTAGTATACGAAAAGGCACTCTTTGGCTTTGACGGGCTAGTAATAAAAGCATAGGTAAATGCCTGTTTTAATTGGTCGTCATCGTATTTGCAAATTTTTGGAGTCCCCTTGTAGGTCACATATTTTTCTGGCAAATCTAATCTGACTCCAGTTACATCAGCCAAAAAAGAACTGTAGGCCGTGATCCTGTCTGCCAGTTGGTCAGTGCCTGGTTTTAGGATTGTTTTAAAGGCGCCATCGATGCCATCACATCCTAGACCATCCGTAAACAATTGGCCTATCTCTTTTTTGTAGGAATAATTTTTGGCAGAATCCAAACTATTCTTGTAATCAATCAAACTTTGGATATTATCAGACGTATTTAATAGGCTCCACCATGCATTGGCATTTTCCCTGTATGGTCCCAGAGAGGAAAATAGGGCGTCGTCGGCCCTGAGAATAAACTGGCCCTTAGTAGCGCTATATGTCTTTGTAGAAGCAGAAATCGTAAATACTTTGTCTAAATCCATAGAGACATTTCCAAATCCATCCTCTGCCATGAGGGAAATGAGATAATGGACTGTGCCAAAAGGATACTTCTTATAATAATTTGCTTTAGTGCCCAAGTCCCCACTATAGGTCCTCTCGCTCAGATCTAGGTTTGGATTTAATTTGGTACCCCAGGATTTAATCTCATTCAGGTGATTTTTATCATAGGCTACCACATGCTGGTCTATGCAATAGGCATCTTTCCTATTTATAAAAATATCAAGGTAAACAGGATCTAGGATATTCTCTACCTCAGGACTCAGCCAAATGTATTCTCGAGAATTGGAGAATCCCACCACTTTGCATCCATAATATTCCTGCAAAAGTATGCCAGACAAAAATCCATCAATATCAGTGTTGATTACAATATCCTTTGTCCCGGCTTTTTCAAAAAACTCGCTTAATTTCATTGCTTAAATAACTCCTCTGCCGCTCTGCGTATTACCTCTACATTTACAGAATTGCCAAATTGTTTGTAGGCCTGCTGCCTATTGTCGTCCGGGATGAATGGGTGGTCCTTGTCATCCACCGGGAAACTCTGGAGCCTTGCAGCCTCCTCCACAGTCAGTCTCCTCCTGTATTTTCCTATAATAGGAATCTGCACCATGGCAACCAAGGCCTGGAAATTATTAGGGTTTTTTACCCTGATTCCCGATGGTCTAAACTGGATGACCCCATCCCACACTGATGAGATATTGGTGCCGCACTGCCACTCCATCTTGTGATGAGTCTTGGTAAAACCAGCCAGATTGTCGTATTTATCCAGCCACTTGTCTATGAATTCTTTGTTGTCCTCATAGAGTTTTATATTCTTTTTGATGAATCCAGCCTTCCAAGCAGGCAAGTCATCAAAATCTCCAGTGTATTTGAAATAATCAGCCCAGATTGGGAAACCGATTACCTTTAAATCGATGCCATTGTAAAACTCATCCCAGGCAGTCAGTACCATCTTTTCATAGTCGGAGATGTAGTAGGAATCATCCACTGGGCCCTCCTCCAAGATGTCATAAATGGAATTGTCTTCCTTCTTTTTAAACTCTCCAAAATCTAGGGTCAGGGGCTCATCAATATGGTCAGGATCATATTTTCCTAGGATAATGACCCTCTCCCTAATCTGAGGGATCCCAAAATAATGTGGGCTAAGAATAAGTGGGGATGCTGTGGTCCTGTATCCCAATTCTCTAAGGGACTCCTGGATAATTCTCCAGGTGTTGCCATGGTCGTGGGAAACAAGATTGCGGACATTCTCCAAAACGATATATGGTGTGTGGCGTTGCTTTAATATGCGGACAATTTCAAAGAAAAGAGTGCCTCTGGTCTTGTCTTCCAGCCCCTCCTGCTTGCCCGCCTTGGAAAAAGCCTGGCAAGGGAATCCGGCGCAGAGGACCTGAAACTCCGGCAGGTCTTCCTCTTTGACGGCCCTGATATTTATATCCGAACTCATCCCATAATTCTTTTCATACTGGGCGTTGCAAAACTTGTCTATCTCGGAAGCGAAAACGCACTCTCCCCCCAGCCTAACCATGGCCTGGTGGAAACCTCCGATACCAGAAAACAAATCTATAAACTTAAAACTTTCCATCTATTACCTCACATCAAAAAGAGATTGTCTCCACTATAAAGTGGTCCATGCTCTCCTTGTCTATCATAATCTTTGGTGGCCTAGGCTTGCCATTGCTATTGATGCCCTGGCGGAATATGTTTAAATAACATTTATTGTCTGCATTGATATCTAGGACGTAGGCCCTCAGTAGTTTTACTGAGTTTTTCATCCTATTGGCATAGGACATCAGGTTTGTCTTGCCCTGAGCTCTGTTCCAAAACTGGGTCACCACATAATCGCAGTCCCTGTCTTTTACTGTAGAATGCTCTAAGACAATGTAATAGACCCTGCCACCTGGCTTATTAATTATATTAAAAATGGTGGCCCTATCATTGCCGGCTATTGCAGGAGAATCTAGGCTATGGGCCTTTAGGTCTCCATATTGCATGAGGCCTGGAAAATATAAATCCAAGTCTATGCCACCAGCCTTTTTGTCTTGGGCGTATCTAATCTTATCATGAATACCCTTTTTCTCTAAATATTTTTCAAAAGCATACTCATAGTAAAATCCCACCCACTCAGGCTGATACTTGTTGCGGTAGTCGTCCTCTATCATTTGCCTGTAGCAGTCAATGCCCTGCCATTGTTTGTCTAGGCCGGCAAAAAAATCTCTAATGTATGGGAGAATGTCTGTGGCAAATTGGCCCACATTCTCAGCAGGGATAGAGTCTGCTAGGGCTCCCACTGGGGCTGGAATATCCTCGCAAGATGCTACGGACTCCACCTGTAGAACATCATCTAAAAATGCCTCCACTGCCTCAGGAGTAAACGCAGTAACCCTGTTGCCAAAAAAATCTATCTTTTGGAAATAGTTTTCCTCTGCAGCAATAGCCAAGTCATCAGTATATATATGTGCAGATGAATTGTGTGATGACTTGGTGCCATAAGTCTCAATACCAAATTCTACAAATAAGGTGTTATCACAATAGGTGTAGAGCCCCAGCAAAATAGGCGTGGCCCCAATAGATTTGGCATAATCACAAAAAACTTTTAGCTCATCACCAATTTGAATTCTCTTTTTATATAAGGGGTGAGGGTTGCCAAGATATGTGACATTTTTGCACCGAATAGCAAATTTGTGCCCCTTGTATTCTCCCAGGATAAACCTCTGGTCCTCTGGAGAATGGCTGATATTTGGAAAATAATTAGATATGTATTCATATATCTCAGATGGCGCAAGACTAATATCATAGTCTATCTCTATACCGCCATCCTTTGTAACCTGTTCAACTAATATATTGCCCTGTCTCATGGTGCCCTCCGGTTAGTCACAGATTCTTGTTTTTCATCAGAAAAACAAGAATCTATACTTTTTATATTGTACATATAATCAGTCCAGATTTCCAATGAGATTTGCCATTAAAGATCAATCCAATCTACCTGTAATCTGCTGCCACTTCAAAATATTCTTTGGCTCCATCTATGTAATCTGCAAAGGCAAGTTCTGGGGTCTTGCCTCTTAATACTGCGCAGATGCCACAGTTGTCGCAGTCTGCGATGCAGCGATAT
The DNA here is from genome assembly GCA_024684955.1 of Pseudobutyrivibrio sp. GTDB lineage: Bacteria > Bacillota > Clostridia > Lachnospirales > Lachnospiraceae > Pseudobutyrivibrio. Next base: position 5,124 of record JAIKWH010000024.1, on the reverse strand, counting down.
GTTTCCTTTATGTAGTTAGCCCTCTCTTCTTTTGTGGAAGAGGATATATCTGGTGCTCTCATATTTTCTAATGAACCATCCCACTATTGGAACGGTACCTTTCATTCAAATCCATTGCAAAAGTCACAGGCCCCACCGCACATGCTGAGCCCCTGCTTCACTATGGCTATGCGCTCTTCCTTTGTGGTTTCAGAAATTAATAACTTCATAATATCACCTATCCTTTACTGCTAATAGACTACTTTCTTACGAGAATATTATACACCAATTACCTAACTAATACTTCATGTCCTAATCCATAGATAGGGCCATTAGAAAGTGTTATAATGGCTCTTGTCTTAATGGACACAGAATAAAAAATGGAGAATTACATATTATGAAAAAGAAAACTTTAGCACTACTCATTTGCCTGGCTTTCCTATGCACAGGCTGCAATACATCTGAAATTGAAGAAGTCATGGTAGAAACGACACAGACCTCTGATGAGAATGTAAATGACAAATCAGAGACATCTGCTGATTCTGATACCTCAAAGGAAGAGGCTGAATCTGATGCAGAGAATGAATCTGATGCAGAAGATGAAAATTCTGCTGAAAACCACGGCGCTTCTATGGAGGACCAAGAAGGTGACCTTTTTGCCTCAGAAGTACAGTTTGAAGTTGCAAATCCTACCTTTAGCAAATTTAATAATACAGGTCTGGATTCCACAAACTACTCTCACATCACCTTGACCGAGACAAAGAAATATCAGCAGGACTGGCTGGACACAAGCGTGTGGGCTGAAAAGAATGGATTTACCCTCGCTGGCTTCCCTTACTCGGATGAAAGATACTCCTATGTCACAGCAAACCCTATGGATCCCTATTCCAGCACTGTCCTCTATGCGACTGACAGATTAACAGGCACCGCCTACACCTTCAACCTATACCCTCTCTGCTTTGGACCATCAGAGGACGGCGACTATTCTGCCGTAACTCAACACATCAGTTGGGCTAAAATTCAGGATGACATCCTTTACGTTTCCCTTGTCCATTTGGGATACTCTAGTGAGGAGCCACATTCCAGCCACATGCTTGCCATCGACATAGCTGACGGCACAGTCCTTTGGCGCTCTGAGGCCCTTGTGGCAAATGGCTACAATTTCCAAATATTAGATGACACCATCATCTGTGGATACGGCTTTACCGCCGAGCCAGACTTTATCTATCTATTAGACAAGCACACTGGCGACAAGGTGGGACAATACGAAGTGGTCTCTGCCCCATACCAATTTGAAATTGTGGGGGACACACTTTATGTTGCCACCTACAATACATCATATGAATTTACAATTAACAAATAATAATTGTAGGTAAAAAGCCCTAAGGTTTTTGGTTCTCTAATGAAAATCCAAACCTCAGGGCTTTAATTATATTAATTCTCCAGAAAAATGCTGAATCTCATGCTGGATAATCTGGGCCGTAAATCCTGAATAGGCCCCATGACATTTCTTGAAATTCTCGTCCAGGTAATCAACCTCAATCTCCTTGTATCTTACACAAGGCCTGCTGCCATCTAGTGACAGGCAAGATTCCTCTGTCTCGTATCTGCCAGATGTCTTGGTAATCACAGGATTGACCATGGGAAACATAAATGGGCCGGCCATGACCACAATGATCTGCTTTTTCACTCCAATCATGTTTGCCGCCATACCAACGCACCTATCCTGGTTAGCCTTTAATGTATCCATCAAATCCACAATCACCTGCTTGTCCGCCTCTGTTGCAGGCTCGGATTTTTGCTGCAGAAACAGAGGATCTCTGACTATATTTTTTACCATGCCTTACATCTCCATCTTTTAAAATATTGCCTCAAATAGAAAGAAAATTGTTTTGAGCTTTTAAAAATGTTGCAGGGCCTATAGACCCTGCAACTAATATAAATAATCGGGCAGAGCCCGCTGTCGAGATTAGGCCTCCATCTCCTGGAGGGGTGTTGAGGAATTGAACATAAGCAAATCCTCCTTTCCTAAAATCAACTTTATTATAGATGAATAAGTATGATTCTCCAATATGAATTCTCTTGTGATTATTTTAAAGCGGGGCAGAAAAATAGGGCCACTGCAAAGCAGCGGCCCTTGGCTATTCTTTTTAAAACTTGAGTGTCCTTGGAGCATCTGTAAATGAAGAGATTGTAGCCTCACCATTCTCGAAATAAAGAACTACTGTGTTGCCATCGCCTGCTGAATACATGTTTTTAAGATTTGGGTTCTTGTCAAGCATGTCAGCCTCAGCCTCTACTCTATTATCTGCTACTAACTTTCCTGATACTCTAATCCACTGTCCATTGTTGAATGCACAAATCTCAGCCTTTGGATTCTTTTCCAACTGCTTGAATACATCCTTTGATCTGCCTGTCTGGATATAGAGTTTTCCTTCAAAAATCTCTGCTGTACCAAAAGGTCTAACCCTTGGCTGATCTCCATCTATAGTAGCAAGATAGTATGTCTGTGCTCCTTTTAAAAATTCCTGAACTTCTTCAATTGCTGATTTTCCCATTGAATAATTCCTCCTTCTTTAATCTGTAATTATTATATTACAAAGGTGTGGGATAGACTAATTAAATAATTCTTAATTATCTAGGGCAAAATCATTACTTGAGCGAGAAGGAAAACAGCATTCCGGTAATTGCATGCCACAAACGAATATTCATCGCGGAATGAAGTAAAAGGAGCCATCAAACTAGGGCGTATTAGAGCCTATGAACTGGCATTCCGGTATGGATATACGTTTGTAGGGGGTGTTTCGCGGAAATGAGCTAAATTGGCCTGTTCCAGCAGACTAGAAATTAGTGTTTCGGTATTGATATGCATTTGTGGGGGCTGTTTCGCGAAAAAATGAAGCGCGATGACTTGAAGACAATTATATTCCGGTATTTAGGGTCTGCAAACGCATATTCATCGCGGAATGGACTTTTTGGGGTTGCCAAGAAGTAAGAAAATAAGCCAATTCCGGTAATTGCATGCCACAAACGCATATCCATCGCGGAATGTGATGCACAATACCCCAAAACCATTTTACCGCAATGCCTCCACCACCATCTCATAGGCCTCGGCCAGGGCGGGGTATAACTGGCGGGCTAGGTCTAGATCCCCATCGTCTCGCAGGGCGTCGGTGAAGCTGGCGGCCCTTTCGTATAGCGTGTTTAAAGATAGGTTTACCGCCACCCCCTTTAGGTCGTGGGCGGCTTTGAATGCGGCGTTTACATCACCCTGGTCCATGGCGGGCTTAATCTTTGAAAAAGTGTTGTCATCTCTAAACATGCCCAGAAATTTGCGGTAGAGTTCTCCATCTCCCAGGCATCTTTCCAGGCCCTGCGCATAGTCGATTCCCACCGCAGCAAATTTTTCAATCTCCATAAAGTTCCCCTTTCTTATGTAAAATCTATATTAGTAAGTTATGATTGCGGGCTTTGCAGGACAATTTTGCGCTTAGCCCAGTGCTACATCCAATACCATCATCAGGGTAAATCCAGCGGTAAAGAGGATTGTCGCCAGGTTGGAATGGTCACCCTCTGACATTTCAGGCACCAATTCTTCGATAACTACATAAAACATTGCCCCAGCTGCAAAGGTCAATAGATATGGCAAAAATGGGAGGATTGCTCCTGCAAATAAAATGGTAATCACTGTGCCGATAGGCTCGACCAATCCAGACAAAACTCCTGCCAGGCAGGCCTTGCCCTTTGATTCTCCATTGGAATGGAGGGGCATAGAAATAATTGTGCCCTCTGGAAAGTTTTGGATGGCGATACCCAGTGCCAGGGAGAATGCTGCCGATGCAGAAATCCCCATGGAATTGTTGAGCCAGCCTGCATATACTACACCCACTGCCATTCCCTCAGGAATGTTGTGGAGAGTAACAGCCAGCACCATCATAGTAGTTTTTTTGAAATTTGCTTTTAGTCCCTCAGGCTTGTCCTCATTAACATGGAGATGGGGAATCAAAGAATCCAGACCCAGCAAAAATAATGTGCCCAACCAAAAGCCCACCACTGCTGGAATAAAAGAAAATTTGCCAAGATCAGAGGCCTGCTCCAAAGCAGGAATAATAAGGCTCCATACGGAGGCAGCCACCATGACGCCGGCTGCAAATCCAGCCAGACACTTCCCTACCTTGGGACTCATTTCCCTTTTCATGATAAAAACCATTGCTGAGCCAAGAGCTGTGCCCAGGAATGGTAAGAGAATACCTACAAGTAATGTCGTGTTCAAAATATTAGTCCTCTTTCAATTTAATATTAACGCTAAAGTCTATATCGCTTTTATCTAATTTGTCCCTGTTAATTCTCTTCATTGCATCATGAATTATGTCTCTGATTTTATCCAAATCTTCTTGGGCATCGTCAGAACTATATGGAATATCTTCATTCTCAAAATTAAACATAGAATCACCGACCTTTAGGAATCTATTTTAGCAGAAAACTTTGTACTAATGGTGTATACATTAAAAAAACCGATACACCTCTAATAGATGTATCGGCATAATTTGCTCATATTAAATTCTAACAGCTGCTTTTTTAAGTGCGGCAGGTAGGATAAATGTCTCGTAGCATGCTGCAAGTTTGTCTGCTGTAATAATTGCCCAAGCCATCTTGGATGCAGGCATAACAAGGGAGCCTGGAAACATGTGGGCAATGATTGCTGCCTTTTGCCTTGGGGTCAGTCCAAAATAATAGTCCCCATTGATTGCTGCTGCAATTGGATGGGAGAAAAGATAAAAACCTTTCTGCTTTTCCACGTCAATAGTCTTGGTATCTCTGTCGCAGAAATCGTGTAAAAGAGCTGCCTTTACTGTCTCCTCTTTGTGGATGCCCCATTTCTCTGCCAGGATGCCTGCCATAAATGCTACCCTGATGCTATGTGCATATGTATTTGAGGTGAAATGCCTCCTCTGTAATTCTAATGATTTAAACTCCTCTGAGTCGATAATCATTGCCATCTCTGGAGATATGTTTCTAACACTCTCCTCCATTAGGGTTGTGAACTCAAGCATAATAACTCCTTTGCTACATTCACTAAAAACAAAACTGATGTGAGTATAGCACGAATATTATTTAATTCAACCCCAATTATGGCTTTATGTA
>JAIKWH010000035.1 GCA_024684955.1 Pseudobutyrivibrio sp. | reverse complement strand
TCTGGAAGACTACTATAAGTCTATTCGCAAGGAGCCAAACGTTGTATTCAACAACAGGGAGCATATGAATTATGCAGCAGAGGATTATAGCAGACTATTTGAAAATATATTTAGGGATGCCAAGTACAGAAATCTGATTATATTTGGTGCTGGAGCCTATGCTAAAAATTTCCTTACTAGATTTGGTGATAGATTTAATGTGGTTGCGGCAATTGATAATAATTCTGCAAACTGGGGAAAGAAGATTTACCCACAAGGATTTGGTGATAATAATGATGGCGGAAAAGGGGTGCCAGTAAAGGGACCTGACTTTTTATTAGCCCAGGGTCATGGTACATACAAGGTTATCGTTTGTATTAAAAACAACAGTCAGATAATGAAGCAGTTGAATGACATGGGCATCCATGAATTCTCGATTTATGACCCTGCTAAAGAGTACCCTTTGCCAATTGAGGAAACAGTAGCAACAAATAATAGTATTCACGACAAGAAAAAATACCATATTGGTTACGTTTCAGGAGCTTTTGATCTATTCCACATTGGACATCTAAATTTACTTAAGAGAGCAAAAGAATATTGCGACTATCTCATAGTTGGAGTTATGAGCGATGAGGCAATTCAGCAATATAAAAATGCAACTCCATTTGTAACTTATGATGAAAGAGCAGAAATCGTAATGGCATGTAAATATGTGGATCAGGTGGAGAAAATTCCATTTGCCATGGGTGGCGCTGACGAGGCCTGGAAGCAATTCCATTTTGACGTACTTTTCTGTGGCAGCGACTATGAGGGAAATCAAGGTCGCATGAGGGAAAAGAAATTTTTGGAAGAACATGGGGCCACGGTGGAGATATTCCCATATACTCAGTCTACAAGTTCTAGCCAGATAAGGGAAATGATAGAAAAGAAATTAGTCTAATTTAAAAGGATAATTCATGAGAAAAAGCGACAAGGATAAATGCATAAAACTTTTAGATGTGATTGGCAGGGCCCATGATGAAATACTTGCTGATATTACTGCAGGCAAAATTGATGCAGCAGTAACTCTTTTGGAATCTTTGCAACAGGCTGCCATAAGCATGGGAAATATTATTGAGTCCTCTGAGGGAGAGGGCTTAGAAATTGTTTCTAAATTGGAGGAATATTGTGAGTTTGTCTTTGTTCTTCATGAGAATTTATTAGATGGCCAAGAGACAAATGTAAAGGGGCTTGAAAAGAAATTCAAAAAGATTCACGGAAATATAGACGGCCTTTTATCAGCAATACCTGAGAAAAATGTTTTTGTATTTTTACCATATAAAGCAGCAATGTGGGATGCTTTGGAATCTATTTGGGAGGCGGCAAATGCAGACAATAATTGTGATGCCTTTGTGGTGCCAATTCCCTACTATGACAAGAATCCTGATGGAAGTCTGGCAGCAGAGCATTATGAAATTAATGACTTTCCGGCCTATGTGCCAGTGGTGGATTATAGAAACTTTGATTTAGCAAAAGTAAATCCAGATGTGGTTTTTATAATCAATCCCTATGATGAATATAATTTTGTTACCACAGTGCATCCTGAATTTTATTCATACAAATTAAAAAATATATGTAAGCTTTTAATCTATGTACCTTATTACAGTCTATACACTTTTAGCAATGGTCCAAAACTTATGACAAGTGCTGATAGATATGTGGATTATATAGTGATTCAGTCAAAGGAATACATGCACACCTATCATATTGCATATACACCAGAACGTATGATACCAATGGGTTCTCCAAAATTTGATAGGGTCATAAAGATGGAAAATCACCGGCAGGAAGTTCCTACAGAGTGGAAGAAGATTGCCGCTAGTCGAAAGGTTATTTTTTTCAACTCATCTGTCCAAGAAATGATTAACGGACCTGATAAATTCTTGAATAAGATGGAGTATGTCTTTGACACTTTCAAAAAGAATAATGAGGCATGCTTGCTTTGGCGACCTCACCCCCTCATGGAGGGAACCTTTAAAAGCATGGAGCCAGAAAATTATCATAGGTATTTAGATATTAAAAATAAGTTTATTGGCGAAAAAATAGGTATATATGACGATACTCCAGACATAGAAGTTGCTATAGCATTCTCTGATGCATATATTGGCACAAGTAATTCATCAGTACCTTCTTTATTCTTTGCAACTGGCAAAGAGATATTTATTACCAACATTAATATAAAATCTGAGCCAGATGATAATGCCTATGCAGGTAAATATTTTTATGTGAATACAGCCTTTGAGAGATACAACAAATACCAGTTGATGGATGGGAGACACCTGTTTGAATATATCCAAGATAAAGGCATTATGAAATACTTGTGGAGCCTTCCTGGAAGGCAATATGGATATGGACAGCCAATTTCCTATAGGGACAAAATAGTGCTGCCCCCTATTTGGAATAGGGATCTTTTGATAATTGACAAGGGGTCTATGGAGGCAAAGTCTATAAGTTTCAATAAGGATATGGAGGATTTTCTGCCAGCTTTTGTCTGGTCTTATCAGGAGGGAGACTATCTTTATCTCGTTCCAAATGGATATCCAGATTTTATACGAATTAATCTGGACACCCAGGAGGTTGCCAGTCTTGATAATGTAAGAGACTATGTGGTATCGATGCATTCTACAGTAGGTGGGGAATCAAAAAGGGATATCGGTGGAAGAGTATTTTATAATGGATACATTTTGCTCTGGGCAAATCCCATGAAGGAAATCCTAAAAATTAATGCAAAAACTCTTGAACATGAAATTATAAAAGTTGATATAAACCGGGACATACTTAGTTTAAGCCCTGTAGGCTGGGGCCGGGATAGGTTATATACCCTGCCAAGACAGGGCACCGTAATCTATGCCATAGATTATAAGACTGGGAAAATACTTGATTCATATGATTTGATGATAGAGGGGCTGGAATCTGTAAAAAGAAATCCAGGGGATGATTCGGATAATTATTTTTCATCCTTTGCAGAGGTAGATAAAAATACAATAGTTGCATCCCCACTCTGGGCCAATAAATTTGTAAAACTGGATCTAAAAACAGGCCAGGCAGCAGAGTGGAAATGTCAGATTCCGTTGATCACTACAGATGTCAGCCCATACATTTCTAATATTAGCATGGGATATTTTATTACGGATGAAAAAGATGAGAAGGAGAAAAGATATTACCATCTTCCTAGCAGAACTAACTACTCTATTGATATGGGAACTGGTGGGGCGACAGAGATTCCTTATTCTTTTCCCAAAGAGAGTATTGAAGCCTGCGAGATGGGATTTGCCGCCAGGCAAAATATGCCATACTGCGCAGTTGAAAACGAGATAAACTCTCTTTCAGACTTTATTAATGGCAATCTAAAGGGAAGGCAACACAGTAAAGAAAAACAATTAGAAGAATTCAAAAAAATCAATGCTGCCACAGATGGTAGTGCTGGGAAAAATATATATGAGTTCTTGAAAAATAAATTATAAGGTCCCTGTTAGCATCAAAGGGGCAAGGGAAGATTTTATATGGTTAGGAGGTCCAAAATTGATAGACAACATTAGCCGCCTTAGAGAAATCCAAATAGACTTAATAAAAGACCTGGCAAGGGTTTGCCAAACCCATGGGCTAAAATACTACGCTTTTTTTGGCACCTTGCTTGGGATACAGAGAAATCAGGGATATCTGCCGTGGGATGATGATGTAGACATTGTCATGCCAAAGGAGGATTATGCCATTTTGGCTCAAAATCCCCAGTGGTTTGCTGAGGAGAATTTTCTACAGACTCCTTTGGATGAGGGGGGATGTGCCTACATGAAACTGAGGCGAAATGGAACCACAGCCTTTAGGAAAAATTTTGTGGATTCTCTCAGAGAAGGGGGACATCATGGCATTGCCATAGACATTATTCCTTTGGAGGAAATCCCAGGGGCTGACTCATACCATACCCCTACCATGGGAGATTGGGACAAGAAAAGTGCCATCTATCTAAAATCCTGGTTCGAACCTGCAGCTCAGGGCAGATTCGAGGGATTGACTCTCCCAATTCCTTCCTGCACAAGAAAGGTATTAACAGAAGTCTACAAGGACTGGGCATGGCCAATTGGTGCCATGGAACCTCGTCCTAACTATTGGTTTTTTGACACGGAAACTGACTACAAAAAATACGTAAAAAGATATACAGGAATGCTGGAGGACATATCTGGCAAAAAGATATATCTCTTTGGTGCAGCAGACTCCCTCCGCATTTGGCTGGAAAGATTTGGCCTAAAGGATCAGGTGGAGTGCGTTTTTGATAATGACAAAAATAAATGGGGCAGCAAGGCCTACGGTCTGGAGGTTATAAATCCAGATCAGATACCATCCCTTTTGGATGCAAACAGCAGGCTTATTATTGTAAGCCTTTGGCATCAGGAGATTGGCGCCCAATTGGAGGCTATGGGTATAGAGGACTATTACGTTTACCTGGATAATTACTATGATGAAAAGGTGGGCAAAAAGGTAGTTAGACGAGAGGATGCAAATTCAGGAAATATCCCACTGTGGCAGGGTTGAATTAGAAAAAAGCAGCAAAGGACTGTGTATCTATGGATTTACTTACAGAAAAAAACTACAAGTGGATATATACCTACGATTATGAGCCCCGCTCTATCTGGGACCCATGGCGTCAGGAGACTGGCCCAGCCACCTGGATAGAAGAGGAGGTAGATGATGTGGCAGCCAGGGTAAATTCCCACCCTGGTCTTCCTACTTTTGCCCTTATTGCAGATTCTCACTATGTGGAAAATGGCACCTGGGATGACACCATAGCCTCCCTCAGAGCCTTGGATAAAAAGATAAAACTAAATGGCATCATTCACCTGGGAGATTTGTCTGATGGACTGCTGCCTTTGGATAGGACCCTGGCCATAGAGCAGAGATGTATTTCAGACATGGAGTCACTGGGACATCCCCTATATATAGTTCCTGGCAATCACGACTACAATTATTTCAGGGGTAATCCAGAATTAAAATATCCTGACAGGCCCCAGTACTATAAAGACCTTTCAGGAGAAAAATTAAGACTTATCTTTATAGATTCCTTTGAGCCAAAGGAGCAGGTTCGCTACGGTTTTAGCATGCAGTGTGTGGGCTGGTTGGAATATACCCTCCGCACTATGCCATCAGATTACAGGGCCCTTATTTTTTCTCATGTCCCTCCCCTTTTGTCCCTACAGGCCTGGGCCAAGGACATGAGACACCGCCACGAATTGGTCACTGTCATGGACACCTATGCCGACAGGATTCTGGCCTTTATAAATGGTCACAACCACTGCGACCAGATTTTTAATGGATTAAACAATGGCATGTTTCCTATTGTTTCCATAAATTGTGCCAAGTGTGAATACTACACAGACCACAAGCCAAATGGGGCAACAGTCCCAAAGAGAAGGCTGGGAGACAGGACCCAGGAGAGTTTTGACATTCTCCAGATTGACGCTGCAGCAGGCAAATTGTTCTTTACCCGATTTGGGGCCGGAACTGACAGAATAGTTGAAAACCATAAGGGTAGATTTTTGTAATAGACACCCGGCTCGTAGCTAGAGCATAGGTTTTTGTGGGCTTTTTCCTTAAGTGGCCCACAAGAAGTCATAGATTCTTGTTTTTCATCAGAAAAACAAGAATCGTACCTGACCAACTTTTACATGCAATGGAAAAGTTGTCCTGCGAAGCAGGATTTTTGCTGACAATTTCATTATTGAGTCAGCAAAAAGTCATAGTTTTAAAAAATAGAAAATATGTTTGCATATCACAACCTGCCTATGTAAAATAATAGGTAGGTTATTTTTGTAAAGAGCCCCTGGCTAGGGCATAGGAAGAGTAAGTTATGAGTTTTGTACATCTGCACACCCATACGGAGTATTCCCTCCTTGATGGGTCAAATAAAATAAAATCATATGTGGAAAAATGCAAGAATCTTGGTATGACCGCTGCCGCTATTACTGACCACGGTGTTATGTATGGCTGCATCGATTTTTATAAGGAGTGCAAGGCTGCCGGCATCAATCCAGTAATTGGATGTGAGGTATATGTTGCACCGGGGTCCAGGTTTGACCGAGAGAGGGTCCAGGGTGAGGACAGGTACTACCACCTTATCCTTCTTGCGGAGAATGATCTGGGCTATCAAAACTTGATAAAAATTGTTTCCACCGGATTTGTAGATGGATATTACTACAAGCCTAGGGTGGATTTTGAGACCTTGGAGAAATATCATGAGGGGATAATCTGCCTTTCTGCCTGCCTGGCAGGAGAGATTGCCCGCCTCCTCACCAGGGGATTATATGATGATGCCAAGGCTGTTGCCCTCAAATACAGGGACACATTTGGCCCTGATAATTATTTCCTGGAGATGCAAGACCACGGCATAGCCGACCAGCAAAAGGTCAATAGTGATTTGATGCGCATGTCAAAGGAGACAGGCATTCCTCTGGTTGCCACCAATGACTGCCACTACACCAACAGGGAGGATGCTGCCAGCCATGACGTGCTCCTTTGCATTCAGACCGGCAAAAAACTGTCAGACGTGGACAGGATGCGTTTTGAGACAGACGAGTTTTATGTCAAATCTGAGGAGGAGATGCTAGAACTTTTCCCATATGCAAAAGAGGCTGTCTACAGGACCCAGGAGATTGCTGACAGGTGCCATGTAGAGATTGTATTCCACGAGAGCAAACTGCCTCATTACCAGGTGCCAGAGGGCTATGATTCCTGGTCATACCTAAACAAACTATGCTGGGAGGGCCTGGACAGCAGATATGGAGAAAAGGCAGAGGAATTAAAGCCAAGGCTCCAATACGAGTTAGACACCATCCACAATATGGGCTATGTTGACTATTTCCTCATTGTTTGGGATTTCATAAATTACGCTAGGACCCATGGCATTCCTGTTGGACCGGGCAGAGGCTCTGCAGCAGGATCTTTGGTTTCCTACACCACAGGCATAACCAATATCGACCCAATTAAATACAGCCTGGTGTTTGAGCGTTTCCTTAATCCAGAGCGTGTATCCATGCCTGATATAGATATTGACTTCTGCTATGAGAGACGTTCAGAGGTTATTGATTACGTCATCGAAAAATATGGCAAGGACTGCGTCACCCAGATTGTCACCTTTGGTACCCTAAAAGCCAGGGGTGTTATCAGGGATGTGGGACGAGTTATGGATTTGCCATATGGCTATGTAGATTCTGTTGCCAAGATGATCCCTATGGACCTTGATATTACCCTGGACAAGGCCCTGGAGAGAAATCCTGAGTTCAAGGCTTTATATGATGGCGATGCCCAGGTTCAAAACCTGGTAGATGTGGCCCGCACACTGGAGGGCCTGCCTAGAAACACAGGTATGCATGCAGCAGGTGTTGTTATTGCCGGTCGTCCTATGGACGAATATGTTCCTCTTTCTAGAGGCGGTGATGGCACCATTGTTACCCAGTATGTCATGACTACCATCGAGGAGCTGGGTCTGTTAAAAATGGACTTTTTGGGGCTTCGCACCCTTACTGTTATAAGTGACGCCGTAAAACTAGTTGAGAAAAATCACGGCATCAAACTAAACATGGACCAGATTGACTACAATGACAAAGGTGTTATGGAGTTGATCTCCTCCGGCAAATGCGATGGTATTTTCCAGTTGGAATCTACCGGTATGAAAAATTTCATGAAGGAATTAAAGCCAAATTCCATCGAGGACATTATTGCAGGTATTTCCCTTTATCGTCCGGGCCCAATGGATTTTATCCCTCAGTACATAAAGGGTAAAAACAATCCGGAGGCTGTTAGTTATTCTTGCCCACAGTTGGAGCCAATATTGGCCCCTACCTATGGCTGTATAGTATATCAGGAGCAGGTTATGCAAATCGTGCGAGACCTGGCTGGATATTCTATGGGTAGGTCTGACCTTGTGCGTCGTGCCATGTCAAAGAAAAAGCACCATGTCATGGAGGAGGAGCGCCACAATTTCGTATATGGCAAGCCGGAGGAGAACGTGCCTGGATGTATTCAAAATGGCATTCCTGAGGATGTGGCCAACAAGATTTACGACGATATGATTGCCTTTGCATCATACGCCTTTAACAAATCTCATGCAGCAGCCTACGCAGTTGTAGCCCTGCAGACAGCCTACCTCAAAAAATACTATCCTATAGAATTTATGGCAGCCCTCATGACATCTGTCATAGAGGCATCAGGCAAGGTGGCAGCCTATATAGGTGTCTGCCGTTCATCAGGCATAGAGGTACTGCCTCCTGATGTAAACAATGGAGATGGTAGATTCTCAGTGGATGATGGCAAAATAAGATATGGTCTTTATGCTATAAAATCTGTGGGTAGACCTACTATTGATGCCATCAAATATGAGAGGGAAAAGGCTGGAAAATATAGGGACCTGGAGGATTTCATTACCAGAGTCAGCAAATATGATGCCAACAAACGCACCATAGAAAACCTGATAAAGGCAGGTGCTTTAGATACATTAGAGGGCAACCGCAGACAAAAGTGTATGGTCTTCCCTGATATTTTAGATTCGGTCAACACCAAGAAAAAGAATGAGGTAGAGGGACAGATGTCCCTGGGGGATTTCCTAAACGAAGAGCAAAAGGAAGAGTTAAAAATCAGCTTCCCTAACATGGAGGAGTTTGACAAGGAAATGCTTTTGGCCTTTGAAAAGGAACTGATGGGAGTGTACGTCAGCGGACATCCTCTGGACGATTACATTTCTCTCTTGGAGACAAATGTCACCAGTCACGCATCTGAATTTGCAGTGGATGAGGAGACTGGCATGGCCCATGTCAGCGACGGCAAAAATGTTGTCATAGGAGGCATGATTTCCACTGTCACAATTAAATATACAAAGAATAATAAGACTATGGCCTTCCTTACCCTAGAGGATTTGACTGGGGATGTGGAAGTAATAGTATTCCCAAACAGTTACGAGGGGGCAAGACATCTTATCGCTGAGGGAAACAAGGTCTTTATCAGCGGCCGAGTTCAGGCTGAGGAGGAAAAGGATGCCAAGATAATTTGTCAGGATATCAAATCCTTTGATGACTGTGGCAAGGAGGTATGGATCCAGTTTGCCAACAAGGCTGCTTACGATGAGGCAGAATCAGACCTGGCAGACCTGGTGAGAGAAATGGATGGAAATGATGGATTGGTCATCTATCTTTCTGCTGAAAAAGCCATCAAAAAAATGGGTATTAATTGGTCGATAAATGGCGGTAAAGAAAACATTAGTCTGCTTTCAGACAGATTTGGGGCAGAAAATGTTCGAATTGTAGAGAAAAAACTGAAATTCAAATTCTAAAAGCATTGAAAACGTTTTTAAAAGAGGATAAAATATATTGGAATTATTTTCAAGAGGTATAATTTTAGGAGGAAACAACAACAATGGCAGATGGCGTACACACAATAGGCGTCCTGACTTCCGGAGGCGATGCACCAGGCATGAACGCTGCAATTCGTGCAGTAGTTCGCCAGGCAATTGCTAGAGGTAAGCAGGTTAAAGGTATTAGGAGAGGTTATGCTGGACTTCTCTCTAATGAAATAATAGATATGACAGCACATTCAGTTTCTGAGACAATTCAGCGCGGTGGTACTATTTTACAGACCGCTCGTTGCCTTGAGATGCTTCAGCCAGAATACCAGGAGAAGGCTGCAAAAAATGCTATCGCTGCTGGTATCGATGGTCTTGTAGTTATCGGTGGTGATGGTTCATTCAAGGGTGCTCAGAAAATTTCTAAATATGGCATCAACACAATTGGCCTTCCAGGCACAATCGATCTTGATATCTCTTGTACAGAATACACAATCGGTTTTGATACTGCTGTAAACACAGCAATGGAGGCTATCGATAAAGTCCGCGATACATCTACTTCTCATGAGAGATGTTCTATTATTGAGGTTATGGGTCGTGGCGCTGGCTACATCGCATTATGGTGCGGTATTGCCAATGGTGCAGAGGATGTTCTCCTGCCTGAGAGATATGATTATGACGAGCAAAAGCTTGTTAATCACATCATCGAGGGACGTAAGAAGGGCAAGCAGCACCACATCATTATTAATGCAGAGGGTATTGGCCACTCTACATCTATGGCAAAGCGTATCGAGGCCGCTACTGGTATCGAGACACGTGCCACAATCTTAGGACACATGCAGCGTGGTGGTTCACCTACTGCAAAGGATAGAGTTTATGCATCTACAATGGGTGCTATGGCTGTTGATCTCCTTTGCGAGGGCAAGAACAACCGAGTTGTTGGATATCGTCATGGCGAGTTCGTTGACTTTGATATTGACGAGGCACTTGCTATGAACAAGGGAATCGATGAATATCAGTACGAGATTTGCAGATCACTAAACAATGATTACAAGTACTAATAATAACAGGATTAAAAATATAATATCACTCAACAAAAAAGCCAGAGAGCGCAAAGCTCAAAGGCTTTTTGTGGTTGAAGGAATCAGGGCTGTTTCCGAGGTTCCTAAGGATTTGCTTTCTGCAATATATTATGTGGAGGGCTTCTTAGAGAGCCAGGAGGGAGTCCATTTTTTTGCCAACCTTTTTGGCACCAAAGAAAACATGTCAGAGGAGACAGTTTCCCAGCTTGCCACAGACCAGGGATTTTATGCTGAATCTGTTGCCACAAATGTTTTTAATTCCATGACAGACACAGTGACCCCTCAGGGCCTGCTTGCTATAGTAAAGATGCAGGATTGGACCCTGGATGATGTGACAGGCAAGAGCAAATCTGCCATGAGCCATGTGATGATTCTGGAGTCCCTCCAGGATCCTGGCAACATGGGCACTATTGTCCGCACGGCAGAGGGGGCTGGATGCACAGGCATAATCATGAATACCACCACAGTGGATATATATTCTCCAAAGGTAGTCAGGTCCACTATGGGCAGCATTTTTAGGGTGCCACACCTGGTGGTTTCTGATTTGGCCCAGACTGTGGAGACCCTCAAAAATGATTATGGAATCAGCCTATATGCAGCCCATCTAAAGGGGCAAAAGTTCTATCACCAGTTTGACTATAGGGGCCCTGTGGGCTTTATGATTGGAAACGAGGGCAATGGCCTGACAGATGAGACTGCTAATCTGGCCAGTTCATACCTAAAAATACCTATGGAGGGCCAGTTGGAGTCCCTCAATGCTTCTGTTGCCGCCTCACTGCTCATGTATGAGGTTCACAGGCAAAGAAACAATTAATTCACAGGATAGATGTAGGATATATATGCGAATTTGGTTTAAGACATTTAAAGATAACAGAATGCTAAAAGATTTTATGGTGGAGGATGACTCAGAGGAGACCCGCACCCACAAAATTTTTAATGCAGTGGAAAAGGCTTGTTATGAATTTGACCTGAGCAAACCGGTCTGGCTGGACTCTACAGTTAGGGAGTTTAAAAGACACGGCAAGGCTAGGTTTACCCAAGACAACTTTGTTGACGAGATAGATTTCTCCTTCCTTGAGATACACGTCTTAGATGAGGACTAGGGGATATTACAGGAGGCATTATGAAAAAGGGACTAGTAATGGAAGGTGGAGCCATGCGTGGTATGTTCACCTGCGGCGTTATTGATGTATTGATGGAAAATGGCATAGATTTCGACTGTGGCGTTGGAGTTTCTGCCGGGGCCACTTTTGGAATCAATTTTAAATCCAAGCAGATTGGCCGTCCCCTCAGATATAACAAAAAATATTGCAAGGACAAAAGATATGGCAGCATTTCCTCCTGGCTAAAGACAGGAGACCTGTATGATGTGCCATTTTGCTATGGCACATTGCCATGGGAATTAGACCAGTGGGACACCAGGACATTCTATCAGAATCCTATGGATTTCTATTGCGTTGTCACAGACGTGGAAACCGGTCAGCCTCATTATCACAAGTGCGTGGATACAGTAAACGACATTAACTGGATTAGGGCGTCTGCCTCAATCCCAGTATTCTCCAGACCTGTCCATATCGGAGAGGGAATATATTTGGACGGAGGTATGTCAGATTCTATCCCCCTCAAATTTATGGAGGACCAAGGCTGTGATAAGATTCTCGTCATAGAGACCCAGCCTTACGATTACGTAAAGCCACCCCAGGGGAATATGGCTGTTATCAAAACATATCTTAGAAAGTATCCTCAGATGATTAAGACAATCCAGGGCAGATACAAAATGTATAATGCCCAAAAGGATTACGTAAAAGAGAGAGAAAAGATGGGCAAGGTTTTTGTAATAAGACCAGCCGCTCCTCTTAATATCGGTGCTGCAGAAAAGAACCCTGACCAGTTGCAAAGAGTCTACGACCTGGGCAGAGAGCAGATGGAAAAATACATAGATATTTTAAAAGAGTATCTTGGAGAATAAAGGAAAAGAGCCCACCAGGGCTTTTTTTCGTTTCTAAAGTAAAATATTTGCACTATTTTAAAAAAATACCCCCATGACATATATAGGCTTTAAGGGTTTAATAGTATTAGAATGATGCCTAGTTTTTACTGGTGTAAATAATTATTTAGGAAAGGGAACAAAATGAAAAAGTGGTCAAGAATGAAATTTCAGCCAAACAGGCCTTTGTATGAGGGAAAGTATGTTACTGCTTCAAAAGAGCATATTGAACTTTCAAAGGAGGCAGCCAGAGAGGGAATTGTCCTCCTTAAAAATGAGGATAAGACCTTGCCACTAGCAAAAAATAAGCCAGTGGTACTTTTGGGAAAGGGAACTTTTGATTATGTAAAAGGTGGCGGTGGCTCTGGTGATGTATACACCAAGTTTGTCCACAGCCTTTATGATGGAGTCAGCCAGTTGGGTATCAAGACTTTTGGTCCTGCTGATGATTTCTATAAAAAATATGTAAGTGATTGCTATGACAAGGGGGATGCCCCAGGTATGATTCCTGAGCCAGTTCTTCCTACTGATGTTTTGGAGGCTGCAAAGTCATTCTCGGATACTGCAATACTTACATTCTCAAGATTCTCAGGAGAGGGTTGGGATAGGTCCGATGTGGAGTGCAACAACGAGTTTAACCCATGGGAGACTGAGACCTCTATGCCAAAGATTGCAGGCAAGATTTATCCTGACAAGGATTTTTATCTCACTGCTGAGGAAAAGACCCTCCTAGACCAGGCGAAAAAGACTTTTAAAAACCTGATTCTAGTCCTTAATGTAGGTGGCATGATGGATTTGCGCTTTGTAAAGGAGAGCCCAGAGATCAAATCTGCTATCTTTGCATGGCAGGGCGGCATGGAGGGTGGATGCGCCATGGCCGACGTCCTCTTTGGTGATGTAAACCCATCAGGTAAGTTGCCTGATACCTTTGCCGGACGACTGGAGGATTATCCTTCCACAGCAGATTTCCACGAGTCCTTTGATTATGTAAATTACACCGAGGATATTTTTGTAGGCTACAGATATTTTGAGACCTTTGAGGACAAGAAAGATTTGGTTACCTATCCATTCGGTTATGGCCTTTCCTACACAGAATTTGATATCTGCTATCAGGGCATGACAGAGGGCAACCTCCTAAAATTTAGGGTCAGCGTCACTAATGTTGGCAAGGTAGCCGGCAAGGAAGTAGTGGGAATATATGTGTCAGAGCCAGCAGGAAAGTTGGGCAAGGCTGCAAGGCACCTAGTTGCCTTTGACAAGACCAGACTCCTTGCTCCAGGGGAGACCCAGGTCATGGTTCTGACTGTTGACCCATATTATTTTGCAAGTTTTGATGATACTGGCAAGGTCCAGGAGGCAGCCTACGTCTTGGAGCAGGGAGAATATAAATTCTACCTTGGCTCAAATGTGCGCACAGCCAGCCTTTTACCTGATGTATATCAGGTGGATGAAACAAAGGTCCTATGCCAGCTTAGCCACAAGTGCGCTCCGGTTTCTCTGCCAAAGAGGCTCCTTTCTGACGGCTCCTATGAGATGCTGCCACAGGGTAGTCCTCGTGATATTAATGAATGCATTTTTGAGAAGTATGAGTCAGGCAAAGAGGAGGCTCTCACACCTGCTCTCAGAGGCATAGAGATGGGTTATTTAATGAACCCATACAAGGTGGACCACCCATTTGAAGAGGTGGCAGAGGGCAAGATTAGCCTGGAAGAATTTATGGAGCAACTCTCTGATGAGGACCTGATTCATCTGACCGGCGGCCAGCCAAACCTGGGTGTATCCAACACCTGGGGCATGGGAAATCTGCCTGAATACGGCATTCCAACAGCTACCACAGCAGACGGTCCTGCCGGTGTCAGATTAAATGCTGATTGTGGAATTCCTACCACAGCATGGCCATGCTCTACAATGCTGGCATCTACCTGGAACCAGGAATTGATTGAGAGAGTGGGCAAGGCAGGTGGAGAGGAATTAAAGGAGAACAACCTGCAGATTTGGCTCACACCAGCAGTAAATATTCACAGAAATCCTCAGTGTGGACGAAACTTTGAATACTATTCAGAGGACCCATTCTTGACAGGAAAAATGGCAGCAGCCATGGTCAGAGGCATCCAGTCCAACAATGTGGCCTGCTCTGTAAAGCATTTTGCCACAAATAACAAGGAGACAAATAGAAAGCACTGCGATTCTCGAGTTTCAGAGAGGGCTTTGAGAGAGATTTACCTAAAGCAGTTTGAAATAATCGTAAAGGAATCACATCCTATTACAATCATGTCAAGTTACAACGCCTTAAATGGGTACAGGGTATCCGAGAATAAGGAATTGCTCACAGGCATTCTCAAGGAGGAGTGGCTCTACGATGGCATGGTCACATCAGACTGGTGGACCAGAGGGGAGCACTACAAGGAAATTTTGGCAGGCAATGATGTAAAGATGGCCACTGGATATCCTGACAGGGTAAAACGTGCCATGGAGATGGGGGCCCTCAGCAGAGAGGACATTCTCCCATGTGCTAAAAGAGTACTTTCAATGATTCTCAAGATGGACTAAACTAAAAGGGTCGGGATATCCCGGCCCTTTCATTAATTTATCAGGAGGCTCATATGGATACAAAAAAATATGTAGATTACATGGTAGGACAGACAGTGGACATTTTGGCTATCGACAGCCCTACTGGATATACTGAAAATGCAGCGGCACACCTCATAAAGGAGTATGAGAAATTGGGCTACAAGCCTGTGATGACTACCAAGGGTGGAGTCTTGGTTGACCTGGGTGGAGAGGATGACAAAGATGCAATTCTCATCGAGGCCCACATGGACACCCTAGGCGGTATGGTCTGCAAGATTAAAGAAAACGGGAATTTGATGCTGACCCCATTGGGAGGATTTAACCCAAACAACGGGGAGGCAGAAAACTGCAAGATATACACCAGAGAGGGCAAGGTCTACGAGGGCACTTTCCAACTGAACGATGCATCTGTCCATGTAAACGGAGAATACTCAAAGACTACTCGAGAATTTGATGGCATGGAGGTTGTTATAGACGAGGAGGTTTCCTCTGCTGAGGACACTAAAAAACTGGGCATCATGATTGGTGACATTGTGGCTTTCGAGCCTAGGACTAGGGTTACCAAGTCAGGATATATCAAAAGCAGATTCTTGGATGACAAACTTTCAGTAGGTATATTGCTGGGTCAGGCAAAATTCCTTGCAGACAACAAGATTACTACAAAGAGAAAGATATACCACCACATCACTGTCTATGAGGAGGTGGGACACGGAGCATGCGGCACTGTGCCTGAGGGAGTGACCGAGATTTTGTCTGTAGACATGGGATGCATCGGCGATGGGTTAGATTGCAAGGAGACCCAGGTTAGCATTTGTGCAAAGGACAGCGCAGGACCTTACAATTATCAGGTTGTATCGGACCTGATCAGCACTGCAAAAAAGAACAAGATAGACTTTGCTGTGGATGTTTATCCTCACTACGGTTCTGATGCTGATGCTGCTCTTTCAGCAGGTTACGACGTGAGACATGGCCTCATTGGTGCTGGTGTATACGCTAGCCACGGCTACGAGCGCAGCCACAAAAAGGGTGTGGAGAACACCTTCAAACTCCTTATCAACTATTTGAAATAGGAAGACTTGTATTGAAATAATAAGGGGCAGTCACTGCCCCTTTATTTTTTTGTGGAAATAAATTGAGCACAATAGGTTTACAGACTTACTTTATTATGCTAAAGTATTGAACAGATTTTGGTAATGAAAGTATTTTTGAGCAATAAAAAAAGCTGGTGACGGGAATTGAACCCGTGACCCCTTCCTTACCAAGGAAGTGCTCTACCTCTGAGCCACACCAGCGCGATATTTAGAAATATCAGCAAGGAAAAGATTATCAAAATTAACAGGTAATGTCAACTAAATTTACACACACGAGGCCAAGATTTTTTATGAAAAAACCATTTGTTACAAAAGAGAAAATTCAGGAGATTGTAAAGGAGATTCCTACCCCATTCAATATATATGATGAAAAGGGAATCAGGGAAAACGCCAGAGCGGTAAATGAGGCATTTTCTTGGAACAAGGGTTTCAAGGAATATTTTGCTGTAAAGGCTCTTCCAAATCCTTTTATCCTTAAAATATTAGGGGAAGAGGGCTGCGGCTTGGACTGTGCATCCCAGGTAGAACTTGCCCTCGCCGATGCATGTGGCTTTAAAAAAGATGACATAATGTTTTCTTCCAATGACACCCCCGCTGAGGAATTTAGATACGCTGATGAATTGGGAGTAATCGTAAACTTAGACGATTTTACCCACATTGATTTCTATGAGAAATCAGTAGGACACTTTCCTAAGAAAATGTGCTGCAGATACAACCCAGGTGGAACCTACGAAATCTCCAACGGCATTATGGACAATCCAGGGGATAGCAAGTATGGTATGACCAAGGACCAGATTATGGAAGCCTACAAAATCCTTAGGGATAAAGGAGTAGAGGAACTGGGAATCCATGCATTTTTAGTATCAAACACAGTTACCAACGACTATTATCCAGCCCTTGCAAAGGACCTATTTGAACTCTTAGTGGAGATAAAGGAAAAGACGGGCATAGCTCTTTCTTTTGTAAATCTGTCAGGTGGCGTTGGAATCCCATACAAGCCAGACCAGACAGCCAATGACATAGCAGTAATCGGCCAGGGTGTCAGAAAGGCTTACGAGGAAGTCCTTGTACCTGCAGGCCTGGGTGAGGTGGCAATTTTTACAGAGATGGGCAGATTTATGACAGGCCCTTACGGCGGCCTTGTCACAGAGGCAATTCACGAAAAGCACATTTACAAGGAGTATATTGGGGTGGACGCCTGCGCAGTTGATTTGATGAGACCAGCTGTATATGGCAGTTATCACCACATTACAGTCCTGGGCAAGGAGAATGCCCCTGCCACAGAGACCTATGATGTAACAGGCTCTCTTTGCGAGAATTGCGATAAATTTGCCATTGACAGGCAGTTGCCAAAGATTGAAATGGGTGACTATCTCTTTATTCACGATACAGGTGCCCACGGCTATTCAATGGGTTATAATTATAA
Organism: Pseudobutyrivibrio sp.; assembly: GCA_024684955.1. Lineage (GTDB taxonomy): Bacteria > Bacillota > Clostridia > Lachnospirales > Lachnospiraceae > Pseudobutyrivibrio. The sequence goes on along the minus strand of JAIKWH010000035.1, from coordinate 17,894 downwards.
TGGTAAGTTAAAGAGCGCTGAGGTCCTCTTAAAAGAGGACGGCTCTTACAAGCTGATAAGAAAGCCGGAGACCATCCAAAATTACCTTGCCACCTTTGAGGGCATGGGAATCGTAGATGACTTATTGAAATAATGAAAAAGAAAAGTATACTTTTATTATTTGTCACATGCCTTTGCTTAAGTTTTATGGCATGCGGTCAGAGTGCTAGTCAAACTGACAGTCAAACAATTGAAACTGAAACAATAGAGGGACAGGATAATACTGTCCCTCTTAATAATGGAAAAGAAGATATGGATGTCCCAGATGAAGATGGGGCTGATAATACCCAGGATAAAGAGGATATAGACAGGGCAGAAGAGATAATTTCTTCCATGACTTTGGATGAAAAAATCTATCAACTATTTTTGGTCACCCCAGAACAATTAACAGGGGAAGACCAGGTTCTTACGGCAGGTCCAGATACAAAACTGGCTCTGGAGAATAAACCTGTTGGGGGAGTCATTTATTTTGGTGAGAATATTACATCTGCCTCCCAGATAAAGAGCCTATTAAAGGACATGGCATCCTATGCAAAATACCCACTTTTTTTGGCAATTGATGAGGAGGGGGGCAGAGTGGCCAGACTAGGCCTTGCTGATATAGGCTTTCCGACCTATCCAGCCATGGCAGAGGTGGGGGCCAGCAATGACCCAAACCAATCCAGACAGATAGGCCAGGACCTGGGCACAAACCTGAGAGAATATGGCTTTAACCTGGACCTAGCCCCAGTGGCGGACCTGGTGACTAACCCTGAGAATTCTGTCATAGGAGACAGGTCTTTTGGATCTGATCCAGCCCTGGTGGGCCAGATGGTATTAGCCCAAGTGGCAGGGTTTCACGATGCAGGCTTTCCCGCCTGCCTCAAGCATTTTCCAGGACATGGCAACACTTCTGCCGATTCCCACACCGGCATGGCTGCATCAGATGTAGATATAGACACATTACGTGCCCGAGAATTAGCGCCATTTGCAACTGGCATAGAGGCAGGAGCCGACATGGTTATGACAGGCCACATCTCCCTGCCAAATATTGTTGGGGATAACACACCAGCTACAGTATCAAAAACCATGACTACAGACATTTTAAGAGGGGAAATGGGTTTTGAGGGAGTCATCATCACCGATTCTATGCGCATGAAGGCAGTCAGCGACCTCTACGGACCTGGCCAGGCCTCAGTCAAAGCCATCATGGCTGGCGCCGACATTATCCTAATGCCAGAGGACCTGGATGCAGCCGTAGCCGCTGTAAAAGAGGCTGTGGAATCCGGCAGCATTTCCCAGGACAGGATAGACCAAAGCCTACAGAGAATTATCAATTTAAAACTAAAATACGGGATTATGAAATAGGCTTGAATTTGCTTAAAAAAAAGAAAATGAATTATTGAATTCTTTATTTCTTTTTAGTATACTAGTCTGCGGACGCCGGCTTGTCGGAATTGGCAGACGAGGCAGACTCAAAATCTGTTGGTGGCAACATCGTGCGGGTTCAAGTCCCGCAGCCGGCATGGTCAAAGAGATACAACTTTTGTTGTATCTCTTTTTTGTTATGTAGATTCCCAGTCCTGCAGGCTCTACATTTCACAGAATGTTCAAAGACAAATTTCTAAAAACCTCATATAATAAAAATTGGGAGATAACTTACAATTGCGGGGTAAATGTCGAATGTTTGGTAAAGAAAAAATCGAAAATGTTATTTCATCTAACGCTGAGACTAAGAAATTAAAAGAAGAAATAGCCAACTTAAAGAGGGATTTAAAGGAAGCAAACACAACTATTGACATGCTTAATAAGACGGCTAGAGCGGGTCTGTGGGTAGCAAAGATTAATGAAAAAGGGGAAACAGAATCTGTGCACTACAGCGATGTGTTTAGGGATATGATTGGCGTGACTAGCGCTGATTTCCCTGACTCTATAGATGCCCTGCCTGCTATTATGGATCCAGACTATGTAGATGCGGTGTTTGCAAACTTTGGGGCTGCCATGGCAGATAAGACTGGCAATACAAAATATGATATCCAGTTCCCTCTGATGGTAAAGGGTGTTGGATATAAGTGGTTCCATGCCAAGGGGGATTGCACAAGAAGGCCAGACGGCAGTGCAGAACTTTTTGTGGGACTATTTATGGATATTGATACACAGAAGAAACAGTCTGCCCTTGTAAAGATTGCTGAGCGCAGAAAAGAGGCCATCGAGTCTATGATGCGTGAGGGCTCTTGGACAATTGATTTAAGCCAGGCAGATATTTCGGATCCAAATTCTCCGATGGATCTTTCTCCTCAGTTCAAGAAACTATTGGGATATGGGCCAGGAGAAATTAAAGATGTAATGAGCGAATGGTTGGATAGAATTCACCCAGATGATATAGAGGAAGCCAGCGCAGCTATGGCAGCCCAGATGCAAGACGTAAACAAGCAGTATGTAAAGAGCGTTGAGTATAGGATGATGCACAAGGATGGCACCTATCATTGGTTCAATTCTCAGTCAATGGTTGTATGGGGTTCTGATTCTACACCTCGCATTGCTGCAGGAACCATCTATGACATTACAGAAATAAAGGAGAAAAAGAAGAACTTTGAGGAAAAACTCCTGCCAAATATTGACCAGCTCAATATAGGTATAGCGGAGATTTGTAACACAGTGGCTCAGACTGCAGCACAGATGCAGATTGTGGCAGCCAACCAGGCAGATATTGCAGCATCTTCTGACGATATGAATATGGCATTGGATGAATCTGTTGCCATCACAGGAGATATCAAGAGCATAGCCGACCAGACCAACCTCCTTTCTTTGAATGCTTCTATTGAGGCAGCCAGAGCTGGTGAGGCAGGAAAGGGATTTGCAGTTGTTGCTGACGAGGTAAGAAAACTTTCTGATTCATCTAAGGAGACAACCGCAAAAATCTCTGAACATCTGGAAGAAATGGGCAACAAGATTGGAGCAGTTATGCAAAAGATTGAAAATATCAATGGAAGCATTGAAAGCCAGTCTTCTAACATGCAGGAAATCAATGCAACAGTAGAGGAACTTACAGCACTTTCAGCATCTATTGAGGATGCGGCAAAGAAACTATATACCTAATGAATAATATGCGATGGGGATGCCTGAAGGCATCCCTTTTTTATGTCAACTTATGTTATAATAATTAAGTCCGCATTTGCGGTACGAAAGGAGATATTGTTATGGGACTTTTTAACAAGAAAAAACCTGATGAGGACCAGGAAATAATGGAGCAGATCAAGGCTCCAGAGTCTGAATCATTTGAAAATAAGGAAGAGGAAGATGCCGGATTTTCTATGGTGGTAGAAAATGCTAGTTCTATGCTAGATGGCACCGGAGTTATTGTTGCAGGTGAATTATATGGCACAGTAAACAAGGGGGACACTCTTTATATCTACGTGCCAGCTGTGGCACCTATTGAGACAAAGGTTGTTGCAATTGAGACCAAGCAAGAGGAGAGAATGGTGATTGCTGAATCTGCAACAGATTCCTTTACAAATCTGCAACTAGACCTTGCAGATAAAAGCGTTATCAAAAAATATTCTGTTCTCCATAGCCAGTTCCTACCTGAAAAATTTACAGCTGGCATGAAAATTATTAATCCACCACTTGATGGAATTATCTATGGCATGGGCAAGTTCTCAAAGGACAACCAATTCCATGCTACTTTATCATATTGGCTTTCCCACGCCCTGCTTCTCACCCCTGTTCAGCCAGAGGTTACAGATGATGAGGCAAAGAGAAAGTTAGGATTCTACATGCTCAAATCCCAGGTTAGATTGGCAGGTACACCTGAGGGCAAGGACAGCCTTGTTCTCCCTGTATTTACCGATGGCCCATCTCTAAAGAAATGGACAGGCATTGCAAAGGACAATGAGCATTTGCCTACACAGGTTCTCAGATTCCCTGAGATGCTTTCTCTTATCAAGGGCAGCAACACCTATGCAGGTATCGCTATCAATCCATTTAATAAAAAACCATGCACACTGCCTATGCCATACCTTGATACCATCACTGGTACAAAGGGATATCAGAGGGATTTTGGTAATCCAGAAATAATCCATGAGGAGACCCTAAAGGCAGGCAGCAAGTTCTTGCTGGGCATTCCAAAGGAGACAGAGGAGACCAGAGAGGTCAGAGATCTTTTGGCAGCTTATGGTGATGACGAGGATGATATCCAGTCTATCAACTTTATGGTAAAGATAGAGGAGGAGACAAAGAATGTCCGCTATCTCATTGTCTTAGGTACTGACGGAGACAGAGCCAAGGCAAAGGTACACATGGAGGCCATTACAAAGCAGCTTAGCCCACTTGTAAAAGAGGTTCGTCAAATAGAGTTTGCTCTCAGGGGAGAGATACCTCAGGTGGACCAGATTGCAGAGAAACATCAGGAGCAAATGTTAGTATACAAAGCAGATTAATTTGATTCATATGGGGGGAATATGATGAAATTAGATGTGAAAAAAACTGTTCAGATTGGGTTTGCTTTTCTTTCGATTTGTGCCTTTTGGCAGATGTACAACTCAATCATTCCGCTGATTCTTACAGATACATTCCACATGAATGAGACCTATTCCGGTGTCATCATGGCTATGGACAATGTCCTTGCCCTTTTTATGCTCCCATTTTTTGGGGCATTATCAGACAAGAGCAAGGCAAAGATGGGTAGGCGCAGGCCATTCATCTTGTACGGCACCATTGCGGCAGTTATTCTAATGATTCTATTACCTCTTGTGGACAATTCATATTTTGCCAATCCAAGCACTGGCAAGCAGGCTCTCTTTATTGGAATTCTGGGAGCCCTGCTGGTTGCTATGGGCACCTATAGGAGCCCTGCGGTGGCTTTGATGTCAGATTGCACTCCAAAACCTCTTAGGTCAAAGGCTAATGCCATAATCAACCTGATGGGAGCCCTGGGTGGAGTTATTTATCTTGCAGTTGCAAAAATTCTATACTCATCAGACAAGGTAGCAGGTCTTGACCATGTAAATTACCTTACCCTCTTTTTAGTAGTGGCAGGTATTATGTTGGTTTCAATCTGCATCGTGATGATTACAGTTGATGAGGTTAGCCTCAATAAAAAAATGGAGAATTACGAGCTCCTGCATCCAGAGGATAATCTAGCTGTTGCAGATGAATCTGGCAAGGAGGTATTGCCAGCGGATGTAAAGAGGTCATTAATATTCCTTTTGCTTTCTGTTTCCCTTTGGTTTATTGCATACAATGGTATGGAGACATGGTTTACAACCTATGCGGTAAACATGTGGCACATGGCCTTGGGAGATGCTAGTTTCTGTTTACTTGTGGCTACAGTTGGAGCCATTCTTTGCTATATTCCTTCCGGCTTAATAGCCACCAAGGCTGGCCGTAAAATCACTATTATCTTGGGAATCGTAATATTGGCTTCCAGTTTTTTAGGAGGGTTTATATATACAGTAATATATCCGGAATTCTCCCCATTCCTTTACGTATTATTTGCATGTGTTGGAATAGGTTGGGCCTTTATCAATGTCAATTCTCTGCCAATGGTTGTGGAGATGTGCAAGGGCAGCGACATAGGCCGATTCACAGGATATTATTACACTTTTTCTATGGCGGCCCAGATTATCACCCCGATTTTTGCGGGCTGGCTCTTGTCTGATGTGGGATACATGACCCTTTTCCCATATGCTACTATTTTTGCAATATTGTCATTACTTACTATGCTTTTTGTTAAACATGGTGATGGCAATGTGGAGGCAAAAAAGGGTCTGGAAGCTTTTGAGGATATGGACTGAGAATGATTTTTAAGGATTTGACTATTTATAAGGAACAGGATTTTGCTGCTGCTATGGAGGGCAAAATCCTGCCTTTTTTAAATTCAATATCAAAAGATGGATACTTTACTGGCACTAGTGGACGCAACTTTTATTACCAGGCCTTTATCAATCCAAAGGAAAAGGCCTCTATAGTTATCTGCCATGGATACTGCGAGTTTACAACAAAATACTACGAGACTATTTATTATTTTTATCAGATGGGGTACTCGGTTTTTATCATGGACCAGAGGGGACACGGCAAATCTGATAGGGAGGTAAGTGGGTATTTCAAGGTCCACATTAATCACTTTGAAGACTATGTAACTGATTTTAATGATTTTATAGAAAAAGAGGTTAGGGCCATGAGTCCTACAGAAAACCTTATTCTCTTTGCCCACTCTATGGGTGGGGCTGTTGCTGCCCTTTACTTAGAGAAATACCCATCAGTTTTTAGGTCAGCAATCCTGTCTTCTCCTATGATAGAACTGGCTACAGGAGGGCAAAACAAACTGGTAGTAAAGTTGGTTTGCCTCCTTTCGTATCTGCCATTTATGGCAAAGCGATATATGTTTGGCCATCACGATTATGATCACACTTTCAAGTATCCTAGGTGCTCTGCCATGTCAAAGGCTAGGTATAGTTATCAGTACAACGAAAGGGAGCGGGAGGTACAGTATCGCACCAATGGATGTACCTTTGGATGGGCCAGGGAGGCATTAAATGTTTCTAAAAAAATTCTAAAAAAGGCAAAATTAATCAAAATTCCTGTTATACTTATGCAAGCATCACAGGATACACTGGTAGTAAACAAGGCCCAAAATGATTTTGCAGACAGGGTATCTAGTTGCAGGCTCCTTAGGTTTGAGGGCAGCAAGCACGAGATATTCAATGCCAGTGATGACATTATTATAGACTACTACGAGGCCCTATTTTCTTTTTTGGAAAAGGGCTTGTAAATACATTTAGTGAGGAGTGAGTTTATGTCAGATCAGGATTTTAAAGAAGTAGATATTAATGACGAGATTATAGACGAGGTCACAAAGTCAAACAAGGACGAGGATGGGACTTCGGATAAAAAAGATAATGATAAAAAGCCTACAGAATACTGCTATATTTGCCACAGGCCATCAGATATAGCGGGACCTTTTATTAAATTGGCCCCTGGCATGAGTATCTGTAACGACTGCATGCAGCGCACCTTTGATTCCATGAGCAATTTGGGATTTGGTGGTGGAGACAATTCCAAGTCAAATATGGATATGTCCAAGATGCCAAATATTTCATTTCTCAATTTAGGCAGTCTCTTTGGAGAGGGACCAAAGGTTAAAAACGCCCACGGAGCCTCTACTGCAAAGGACAAGGAGGACAGGCCAGACCCTGTTATCGACATCAACAATATCATCCCTCCTCACAAGATTAAGGAGAAATTGGATGAGTATGTTGTAGGTCAGGAATACGCTAAAAAGGTTATGTCTGTTGCGGTATACAACCATTACAAGAGGGTTGCCACAGGCCATATGGATGACATAGAAATCGAAAAATCTAACATGCTTATGCTTGGACCTACTGGTTCTGGAAAGACCTATCTTGTTAGGACTCTTGCCAGACTTTTGGATGTACCCCTTGCTATTACTGATGCCACATCTCTCACAGAGGCTGGCTACATCGGTGATGATATTGAATCAGTGGTCAGCAAACTCCTGGCTGCATCTGACAATGATGTGGAGCGTTGCCAGCAGGGTATCATCTTTATCGACGAGATTGATAAACTTGCTAAAAAGAAAAATGCTAATCAGAGAGATGTCAGCGGAGAATCTGTTCAGCAGGGTATGTTAAAACTCCTAGAGGGGGCAGACGTGGAGGTGCCTGTTGGCGCCAGCAGCAAAAATGCTATGGTTCCTACCACCACAATCAATACTAGAAATATTCTCTTCATCTGCGGTGGAGCATTCCCTGCCATGGATGAGATTATAAAGGCCAGATTAAACAAGTCATCATCCATGGGATTTATGGCTGATTTAAAGGACAAATATGACAATGACAAAAATATTCTCCAAAAGGTTACTGTAGAGGACCTGCGAGAATTTGGTATGATTCCTGAGTTTATAGGGCGTCTCCCAATCGTATTTGCCACAGAGATGTTGGATGAGGACATGCTGGTTCGCATTCTCAAAGAGCCAAAGAATGCCATTATAAAGCAGTACAAAAAACTTTTGGAATTAGATGAGGTAAAACTGGACTTTGATGACGAGGCCCTTCATGCCATTGCAAAACTTGCCATGGAAAAGAAACTGGGAGCCAGAGGACTTAGGTCCATCATCGAGGAATACATGCTGGATATTATGTATGAGATTCCAAAGGATGAGAACATAGGAGAGGTGGTCATTACCGCCGATTATATCAATAAAAAAGGTGGGCCAAGGATCATGATGAGAACCCTTCCAGCCCTACCAGAAAAGGCCGCAAATAAATAATCTACTAATAAAAAAAATTGTACAAAAAAGTGAGTCAATCGCTTTACTTTGTTAAAGCCTTCTGTTACACTAAAAATTAGTTGAGAGGACTCAACAAGTAATATATTGGAGGTACTGAAAGCATGAGCAAAGGTACAGTTAAGTGGTTCAACAATTCAAAAGGTTACGGATTCATCTCTGATGAGGCTGGAAACGACGTTTTCGTTCACTTTAGCGGAATTAATTCAGAAGGATTTAAGACTCTTGAAGAAGGCGCTACTGTTGAGTATGAAGTAACTGACGGAGCAAAGGGACCACAGGCCGTTAACGTAACAGTTGTACGTTAGTGGAATTTCATTAATCTCTAAGTTTGGATACCTTTGGTTGTGTTATGAAAAACAAGCTATAGGCTATACAAAGATGATTAAGGGGAGAGGCGGAGTAATTTATTATTACTCCGCTACTTTTTTATTTAGATTTTTCAATTAGTATAGTGAAATGAGTGATTGAGGGTTTATGAGGAAATTTTGGCGCACAGTTCTTAATACCATTGGAGTCCTGGCCATAGTTACAGCAGTCTTTTTGGCTGTTTTTATGCTTATGGATCAAAAACTGGAGGGCTTTGACGGCTCCAATGGTTTTCAGGAAATAAAAAATTACTATTCTCAAAAAACAGGTGAACTGATTGTGGGTGAGCCTGTGGTTGTAGAGGGGATTTCCTACAACAAATACGCCTACCAACAGTTGGATGAGGAGGCCCAAAAGACCTACGACCAGATTTTGGACTGCATCCTTAATTTTAAGGAGGATGTCCCTATTTCCACCAAGGACGAGGAGGTGTTGGCCCAGGCCTACGAGGCTGTTATGGCTGACTATGGCAACCTCTTTTGGATCAAGGGATACCAGTTTAACACATACACCAGCGGCTCCTCTGTTTTGGGATTAGATTTTACTCCAAAGTACACGATGGACCAGGAGCAGAGGGATATCTACCAGGCGGTTATTGATGCCAAGGCCAAGGACTGGCTGTCGGGCATTAGCAAAAATGACACCGATTATGACAAGGCAAAATATGTCTTTGAACTGTTGATAAACAATGTAGACTACAACACGGACAGTCTGGAGAATCAAAATATATTAAGTGTTTTCTTGTACCAGTCCACAGTTTGCCAGGGCTACGCTGATGCAGCCTGGTATTTGCTGGATCAACTGGGCATCAAGAGCACCATTATCACAGGGCAGGCCAACGGTGAGAGCCACGCTTGGAACCTGGTTTATTTGGACAATGCCTATTATTACATGGACGTTACCTGGGGCAATAGCAAATACATGGACCTGGACAATTCTACAGCAAAGAGGGTCAACTATGCATACCTTGCTATGACTACAGAGGAGATTGGCCAGACCCACACCATTACCTCCACTTTCCCTGTGCCAGAATGTCTGTCTACTGCAGATAATTATTACTATCACAATGGTCTGTATTTTGAAAACTTTGCTATCGACGCCATAGGGAAACTCTTAAAAGAGTCATATCAGAGAGGTGATAGCGAAATTTCAATGAAATTTGCCAACGCCGACCTTTACAATCAGGTTATAGAGTATTTCTTTAATGACCAGCACATTGCTGATTACTGCAAGGGACTATCCTCTGTTTACTACCTGATGGATGAAAGTGCAAATGTGCTTACGATTACTTGGTAAAAGGATGTGGTTTTGAAAACTACATGTTGGATTTATAAAAACTATTTACGTGGTTGGGCTGAGATGCTATAATATATGCAGCAATTCATGGAGGATTATCATGTATAAAATTATCGTAGATAGTTGTGGCGAGTTAACTGAAGAGATGATTGAGGATGGCCATTTTGTTAATGTTCCCCTCACTCTCGAAATAGATGGCAAAGAGATAGTAGATGACGAGACATTTGATCAGTCTGAGTTTTTAAAGGCCGTTGAGACATCTGCTTCTGCTCCAAAGTCTGCATGCCCATCCCCAAATGCATATATGGTGGAGATGGATTGCGAGGCTGATCACATTTATGTAGTTACCCTTTCTGCCCAACTGTCAGGTTCATATAATAGCGCCTGTCTTGGCAAAGATCTTTTTGAAGAGGATGAAGAGGGCAAGCAGATACACGTTTTTGATTCAAAATCTGCTTCCATTGGAGAGACCCTTATCGCCTTAAAAATTGCAGAATGCGAGAATGCAGGCATGGATTTCCACAAGGTTGTGGATACAGTTGAAAAATATATTAGTGAGCAGCACACCTTCTTCGTGCTGGAGACTCTTGAAACATTGAGGAAGGCAGGCCGTCTTTCCAATATTAAGGCCGCTATTGCCGGCACTTTAAATATCAAGCCTGTTATGGGCTCTACTGACGAGGGCAATATCCAGCAGTTGGGTCAGGCCAGAGGCATGGCCAAGGCTATCGACAAAATGGCTCAGTGCCTGGTGGAGGCCACTGCCAATTGTGAGGACAAAATTCTCGCTATTTCTCATTGCAACTGCGCTGCTCGAGCTATGGCACTAAAGAAAAAGATGGAGAGCCTGGCCAATTTTAAGGATATATTTATTGTAGATACTAGAGGCGTTTCTTCTATGTACGCCAATGACGGTGGAGTCATTATGGTTATCTAATGGCATTCATTTGTCAGTTCTGAGGATGAAATGAATTATCAAGAGGTAGTTAATATAATCGACAGCAAGCGTCGCTTTGGTAAAGCCTGCGGCAGGGATGTGACAAAGGAATTTATGGATAGGCTAGGCCATCCAGAGATGGGATTTGACATCATCCATATCGCAGGGACCAACGGCAAGGGATCTGTAGCAGCTTTTGTAAGTAGTATCTTGCAGGCTGCTTCTTTTGCGTCTAAAGAAAAATATAAGGTGGGACTTTTCACATCCCCACATCTCATTGAATACACAGAGAGAATCCAAATAGATGGCAAGCAAATATCAAAGGAGGATGTGGCGAGAATCGGCACAATGCTCCTTGATATTCCTATGGAGTTGGAGCCTACCATGTTTGACTATTGGCTAGCCATGGCCCTGGTTTATTTCAAGGAGCAGGGGGTAAAATACCTGGTATTAGAGACAGGTCTGGGGGGCGCCAAGGATTCTACCAACGGTCTCGCAAAGGACCCACAGGTTTGTGCCATTACATCTATTGGCCTGGAGCACACCCAGTATTTGGGTAATACTTTGGCAGAAATTGCCGGGGAAAAGGCTGGTATTATCAAGCCTGGGGTCCCTGTAGTAATAGGACAGATGCCAGATGAGGCTAAAGAGGTTATAATAGATAAGTGTAAGGCAGTAGATTCCAAGTTTTATTTGGCAGAGCCAGTGGGAGAAAATGTCAAACTGGGTCTCTTTGGAAAATATCAGAGAAATAATGGCGGAGTCGCCAAATTGATTGCAGAAATCCTACAATTACCAGGCAAGAATCAGACGATTGAATTAGGACTTGCAAAAGTCACTTGGCCTGGACGGATGCAAGTCATAAGCCGCAAACCCTTTATTTTAGCCGACGGAGCCCACAATCCATCTGGAGTTCAGGCTCTTTATGACAGCATAAGGGATGCATTTCCTGGAGAAAAGTTTAGTTTTATCATGGCGGTTATGGCTGACAAGGACTACCTATCTATGGCAAAAATAATTGCCCCTGTGGCCCAGCGCATATACACTATTAGCCTGGATTATGTCAGGGCCCAGGAGGGTCACAAACTGGCAGAGGATTTAAAGGCAATTGGGGTTGATTCCACATATATGGATTCCTTTGATGAGGCTGTAAAAGCAGCCGGTAGCCATGAGGAAAAGATTATTGCCTGTGGCTCATTGTATTTTATTGGGGAGATATTGAATGATCAAAACAAGGGTAGAGGCTTGTAAGATTCTAGGCCTGAGGCCTGGAGCGCAAACTGATGAGATAAAAAAGGCATACAAGGAACTGGTAAAGAGGTACCACCCGGATGTCACAGGAGTGGATGACACCTCAGTTTACACAATGGTGACGGAGGCCTACGACTTTCTCATGGGGGAGGAGGACGGCACAAGCCGCCTTATTGCAGGTTATGCCACCCCTGAAAATGGGAGACATTCTCAGCCAGGCAGGACATATAGCAGGGCTAGGTCCAATGCAGACTATGCAGCCTTTCAAAAGAAAATTAAGCGGGCTGAGGAAAAGAAAAAGAAGGATTTTGAGGAGAAACAAAAGGAATTCTCCAAGCAGATAAAAAAGCAAGAAGCAGATTACAAGAGGGCCATGGAGGCCATTGATGCTATAAGAGCGGCCAGGACCATAGAGGCTATGATCTGGGCCAATGGAATGGAAAAAGATAATGGAAGTAACAAAGAACAAAAAGAGTGAAAATATATTTTTGATGGTAGTGACACTTGCTCTGCCTACAATGGCGGAGCAACTTTTGTCTGTTCTTTTACAATATGTAGATACGGCAATGGTAGGCCGGCTGGGAGCCGAGGCTACGGCAGCAGTTTCCACCTCCACCACAATCACTTGGCTGGTAGGTTCTATGCCTTATGCCTTTGGTGTGGCGGCTATGACACTTATCGCCCAGGCCATAGGTGCAAGAGAAGAGGAAAAAATCAAGCACATTGCTAGACAAAGCTTGATTTTTGCCCTTGTAGTGGGCGCAGTCATTGAGGTGATTTGCCTTGGGGTGGCACCATTTTTAGCAGGCTGGATGGGGGCTGAGGAGGCCATTAGACCAGCTGCCACCAGATACTTTGTATGGATTTCTATTCCTGTGGTTTTCAAGTCTATTCATTACATTTTGGCCTCTGCCATCAGAGCCACAAAGGACACCTTTAGCCCTATGGTAGTGAGCATTTCCATAAATGTAATCAATATTATCTTGGATTACCTATTAATTTATAAGTTTGGACTGGGAGTAGACGGCGCGGCTATAGCCACCTGCATCTCCGCGACAATCGGTGGTCTTTCAATCCTCTTCATATTCTTTAGAAAGCCTCTTTTGACCTTTAATATCTTTACAACAAAGGGGGACAAGGAGATTACAAAGCAAATGTGGAAACTGTCTCTTCCTATTTTGCTTATAAATATTGCCTCTACATCAGGCTATGTAGTTTTCGCTGGCCTGGTATCCCACATGGGCACAGTAATTTTTGCGGCCCACAGCATTGCAGTGGGAGCCGAGGAACTTTTCTATACCGGAGGATATGGCTTTAAAACAGCGGCCAACACCTTGGTTGGCATTTCCTATGGCGAGCAAAATTACAAGAAATATCGCAAGGTTACAATCAGCGCCATAGGCCTGACAGTCCTGGTTATGACCTTGAGCGGCATTGCCCTTTATTTCTTTGCAGAGACACTGATGGGATTTTTTACACCGGATCCTCAGGTTATCAAACTGGGCACCAGGGTGCTCAAAATGGTGGCATTCTCGGAGCCATTCTTTGGCTTGTATGTGATCTCGGAGGGAATTTACTACGGACTGGGCATGACTAGATACCCCTTTGTTATAGAGACTGGTGGTATGTGGCTGGTGAGAATTTTGTCTACCTACATAGGCATCCATTTCTTTGGAATGGGTCTGACAGGTGTCTGGATGTGCATGATAGCAGACAATGTTTTAAAGGCCTTATTCCTCACAATTCCCATACCAAAACTATGGAAAAAACAAAATGCAGGGCACTCCTTATAGGAAGCCCTGCATTATTTTTTTATTTAATTCAAGTAAGTAATAATCTAGGCGGTAGCGTCTGACTGCTCAACTGGCTGAGGTGGTAACTCAACTTTGAAGAAGCCAATCTTTTCTGAAAGTTCTTTTGCGATGCCCTGCAGTGACTCTGCCTGCATCATGACAGCCTCCATATTCATATCTAACTGGCTCAGGCTGGCGCTTGTTTCCTCAGTAGAAGCGGCATTCTCTTCAGAGATAGAAGAGAGGGACTCTACAGAATTGAGGATGCTTGCTGTGTCGTTTGTAACAGCCTCCACCAGCTCGAGAATCTGTTTGTTGCCCTTTTCTGTCTCCTGGAGGAGAATGATCATCTCGTCAAAGGACTGGCTCATATCCTCAAGGGCTGCAGCCTCCTCTGTTGTAGCATTTTTGATGCTCTCTGTCAGGCGCTTGTTGTTGTCTGAGTAGTGAGTGATTGTAGCAAGCATGCCTGTGATTTCTCCAGCAAGATTGTTGGTATCCTCTGCCAGGCTCTTGATGTTGTCAGCGACAACTGCAAAACCCTTGCCTGCCTCACCAGCTCTGGCTGCCTCGATTGAAGCATTGAGGGCCAGCAGGTTTGTCTGGCTAGAGATGGAAATGATTCCCTCAGCAGCGTCTGCAATTTTTGCAACAACATTTGCTGTTTCATTAACTGACTCGTATACCTGGTTGGCAATCTCGTCTGTCTTTTGATCCTGGGCTTTGATAAGCTCTAACTTTTCTTTGAGCTGAGTTGACTCGTTGTAAACAACCTGTCCCTTGTCCAGATTGCTGTTTGCAGATGAGAGAACATCCTCTACAGAATCACCAATAGATGTGGTGATTGTGGATGTGGTAGAAACATCCTGAGCCATTGCTGTTGCCCCCTCTGCAATGTCATATACAGCAGAAGAAATGCTGTTTGTTGTCATCTTTGAAAGTTCGATGTTTTCCTTTGCAAATTCTGCCTTGTCATTAACATCTGTAGCGTGACCAATTACTGTTGCAAGTGCATTTCTGAGTTCGTGTCTCATAGATTCTAGAGATTTTGCAATAGAATCGAAATCTTTGATAGTAGTGTTTGGCTTTATCTTTGTAACAAAGTCACCAGAGGCAATGCCTGAAACAGCAGCCATAAGGTATTTCATATTCTTAGAAATGTTTCTAACCATTATGATTGTGAAAATCATCAGTAGAAGTGAAATGACACTGAAGATGCTGCTGAGAATAACAACCTGCATCTGAATCTGTGATTTCTGAATCATGTTCTGTTTTACTGCCCAATTTTCAACTAATACCAGCATAGAATCAAGAGTGGTTGACATGCTGTTAAAGTTGTATGTCCAGTTATCAATATCATTTTTTTCGTAGCAAGCATTCCAATCTGACTGATACTTGGAAAATTCAGTATAGAGTGTTTCGATTGTCTTGCCATCGTCTGTCTGAACAACATTCCAAAGAATGTTATTATTCTTTGCCTGGTTCATGGCCTCGATAATTGCTTGATTTGCATTAGCCAAGCTTAGACTGTATGTTGATTTATATTGATTCATTTTGTCGCCAGTAGCAGTGAGCTTGTAGGCTTGCATCTCTGTGCCGGCCAACTGGGCTTTATTAAACTCTGTAGTGGCGGTTTGAAGATTGTGTGAAATGTTGTAGAGAGTGTTGTAGTAAACGTCCTCTGAAGTTGCCATGATGTGATTCATCATGAAAGCGCTAAGACCCACGCTCAAAAACAATGAGATTACAAGTGGTATTGCTATGGATAGCAATAGGGCTCTTAGACTGATTTGTGCTTTTTGTTTCTTTCTTTCTTTTCCCTTGCGCATTATTCCTTACTCCTTTTAGCAAAAAAACTAGGTTTGTATTGAAAAATAACTACAATACAACTGATTACATTTTACAATCAAAATGAAAAATAGGCTAGTTTTATATCGCAAATTCACAGAAAAATATGATATTTATTTTATAATAATAATTGATTATGCATAAAATCACCGCGAAACTATTGATAAAGGCCAAAAATCCCCATATAATGTGAACTTCGAGTATATTTGTTATTTTTAAATAGAGATTATTTTTAACAAGGAGGACTTATGGAACTTCAGACATTAAAAAAAGAATATAAATTGCTGAGAGAAGATTGCAGCGAGAAATTTGTTAAGGTGTCGCAAGTTGAGCCATCTATTAATTCAGTAGAAGAATACTGGATTACATCTGACGAGACTCTGGGAAATTACCATGCTTATTTCAATACTTATGAACTGGCAATGGAATATGCCTTGGATAGAATTGATTATCGCATGACTCTGAATGCTGATGGTAAGAAGCCATTTGTAATATTTGTAAATGGAAAAGAAATTAATACCATGGGTAAACTGAAAGAATTCCTTAAAGGAGCCCAGTCATTATAAGACATACTTCCCCTTTTCCTTACGGCGTTTTATTTCGTCCATATATGCTGCGGTAATTATACCTGATGGCAATGCGATAATAGCCACACCCACAATGGCAGACATCATAGTAACCATACGACCCAATGAGGTCACTGGAGAAATGTCACCATATCCAATGGTGGTGATAGAGATAGTTGCCCAGTACAGGGCGTCAAAGAATGTGTTAAAAATATCTGGCTCCACCTGAAAAATTAATAGGGCGGATACATAGATGTAGAGTATGGAAAAGGCTAAAACAGCAAGGAGTTCCTTACGAACCCGGCGCAACACATTAGTGATTAAAACCATAGTGCTAGAATAGCGGGTGATTTTAAGCACTCTAAGGAGCCTGAGGAGGCGGAGGATATTAAGGGATGTTTTTGTAGGAATAAACAGACCAATTCCTGGAATAATTGAAATAAAATCTATGATTGCCATGGGGGTAAAGATATAGGAAACATAAGATTTCCAGCTCTTTACTCCCATTTTGTAATCTGCAGTATATACCCTCAGGGCATAATCTAATATAAAGATAACCAAGGTGGCTATCTCAATATATGATGTGTACCTATTAGAGTTTTTAAGCATCATTGGGGTAAAACTAGAAAGGACAGTGACAAGAATCATTATGTCATAGGCTTTGCTGCCTCTGTCGTTTTCTTTACTTTGCTCAATAATGTCGAAAACTCTTTTTTTATGTTCTTCTGTAAATTTCATAAGAATCCTCACGGAAAAATTTTGCAAATTACATATGGATGAAAATCAGGACATTTAAAACTATCATTACAGCAATGACAAAAGCAGAAATAAGGATGGACATATATCCAACCGGATCATTTTTAAACCTATGCGCACCACTGTCATCCAGATAATGCTTTGATTTTTTTGGACTCATGCTCACCCCTCACAATCTAAATAATTTTTCTTTATTATAAATTATTCCTCCCCCCTTTTGCGCTAATACATAAATATTTCATAGATTCTTGTTTTTCATCAGAAAAACAAGAATCGTAACTGACCAACTTTTTCATGCATGATATATGCGTGGAAAAGTTGTCCTGCGAAGCAGGATTCATGCTGACAAATACCTTGTATGTCAGCATGAAGTCTAAGGCTTGTTTTTCATCAGAAAAACAAGAATCGTAGATGACCAACTTTTTCATGCATGATATATGCGTGGAAAAGTTGTCCTGCGAAGCAGGATTCATGCTGACAAATACTGCTCCTCCGGTATTTGCATACTGCAAACGCACATGCATACCGTAATGGGGAGATAGAGGGGGCTAATCATGGTTGATTTGACGACTCAAGGATTGGATTCCGCGATGCATGTGCGATTGCAAGGAGTGTTTCGCGGAAATCAGCTGAATTGGCCTGTTTCACAGGACTTGAAAATTGTATTTCGGTATGGATATGCGTTTGTAGGGCTCGTATCGCGGAAAAATGAAGCACGATGACCTGAGGACAATTATATTCCGGTATGGTAG
>JAIKWH010000043.1 GCA_024684955.1 Pseudobutyrivibrio sp. | reverse complement strand
AAACTGGACCTGTCCAACAATATACTCACTCTGGGGGATAGCAATTACAAAATCACTGGCAAAACAAAGGTCTATTCAGACACAGAAAAAATCCTACTGTCTGACATAGGCAAAAAGGATGTTTTGAAAGTGGTTGGCATAGACAAGGAGATAGTGTCTATTGCTGTCACTACAGGCCATGGGTATATTCATCTCACAAACACAGACCTGTTTAATAATTCCCTGATTTTTATTGGAAACAAAATAGTCTCTACAGTGTATGGAGACTCGGTTATAGAGGTGCCAGAGGGCACATATCCTATTACAGTTGCAAATGATGGATGGGGCGGCACAGGCCAGTACACTGTGGTGCGAGACCAGGAGACTGTAGTTAATCTGGATGAATTAAAGGGGGAGGGCCCAAGTTACTGTGAGTTGACCTTCCTTGTTACAATACCTAATACCTATGTTTATATAGATGGGGATATGGTAAATACCGAGGGCCCTGTATCTGTTAGATATGGTAATCACAAGTTGGTGGTTAAATGCGATGGCTATGTTAGTTGGGAAAAGATTTTAGTAGTCAATTCTGCCTCTGCCACTATTACCCTAGAGATGGATCAAGACACAGGTAGCAGTTCTGCAAACCAGCAGGAGGTCACCACTGACGATAATACCCAAGAGGATGAGGAACAAAATTCTCAAGAAAATACAGAGGAGGATAATTCTCCTAAACCTGAAGATCGGGACTATGAAGTAGACTATCTTTCTACAATTTCTGACCTGCTAAGAGACTTGTAGAATAGGGATAAAATCAGGGTTTGGAGGTTTTAAAGCCACAAAAATGTGAAGAAGGTGTGAACGAACCGAAAATTCAAGTTTTTGTAAATAGTAATAATAGTTAAAATTCATGTAAAAAATTTGTCATAATCCATAAAAACCTTATAAATCAAGGATTTTTGAGGGTTTCAAGTTGACATGGATATTTAAAAAGTTTATAAAGAAATATGTAGTTACAAGTGACTTTTAGTCCAACTATAAAATAAAAAATTCTCGAGGAGGAATAGTAATGAACAAGACAGAATTAGTAGCAGCTATCGCTAGCAAGGCTAATATCTCTAAGAAGGATGCTGAGGCATCTGTTAAGGCTTTTACAGAGGTTGTAGCTGAGGAACTTAAGAAGGGTGAGAAGATTCAGCTCGTTGGCTTCGGTACATTCGAAGTATCTAAGAGAGCAGCTCGTACAGGTAGAAACCCACAGACAGGCGCTGAGATGAAGATTCCTGCATCTAAGGCTCCTAAGTTTAAGGCTGGAAAGGCTCTTAAGGATTCTATCAACTAATATCACGGTTGACCAAAATAGTGATTATGGGGGTTCGGTTTACCGGACCCCTTTTTGATTAAAAGGGAATAGATATGCGATTAGATAAATACCTAAAAGTAAGCCGCCTGATTAAAAGGCGCACAGTAGCTAATGAGGCCTGCGACAGCGGCCGTGTACAGATTAACGGAAAGGTGGCCAAGGCTTCCACAGACGTTAAAGTTGGTGATATAATAGAGATAGCATTTGGAAACAAAAATGTTAAGGTTGAGGTTTTAGACATTCAGGACACAACCAAAAAGGATGCTGCAAGCGATTTGTTTAAATATTTATAGGATATATGGCGAGAAAGAGACGAAATAATCGACGAAAGAAAACCTCTACAGGTAGAATATATGCTGCTGCCATCACCATGTTCATGATTGGAGTAATGGTATTTCAGATATTCAGGCTTCACAGCGAATTGAAGGAAAAGGATGCCCAGGCAGAGGCTCTGCAGGAGGAACTTGATGCAGCAGAGCAAAGGCAAAAAGAACTGGACGATTATGAAAATTATGTTGGTTCAGACCAGTATGTAGAGGATGAGGCTAGGAGCAAACTTGGACTTACAAAACCAGATGAAATCATTTTTAGAGAAGAATAAAATCAGAGAATATATTAGGGAGCATAATATGCTCACCAAAGGGGACACAGTGGTCCTGGGCCTTTCAGGAGGACCGGATTCTGTGTGCCTTTTTTTTGTATTACTTGCCCTGAGAGAAGAATATGACCTGTCTATTAAGGCAGTTCATATTAATCACATGATAAGGGGAGAGGCTGCGGATTCGGATGCTGAATTTGTGGATAAGTTGTGCCAAGACAATGGAATAGAGTGCATAATATACAAGATTGACGTGCCAAGTCTTGCCAAAGAATCGGGCAGGTCTTTGGAGGAGGAGGCCAGACTGGCCCGATATGACAAGTTCTCCCTATATGAGGGTGCCAAAATTGCCATTGCCCACAATGCAAATGATAATGCAGAGACTGTGCTCTTTCATATGGCAAGAGGTGCAGGACTGGATGGTATGTGTGGCATAGACCCTGTCAGGGGAAGCATCATCAGGCCTCTGTTGGGAGTTAGCAAGGAGAGGATTTTATCCTATTTGGATGAGAATGGTATCGGTTACTGTGTTGACCACACTAATTCTCAAGTTGACTATGATAGAAACAGGATTAGGCACAATGTTATGCCTGAGCTTGAAAAGATAAATGATAGGGCATTAGACCATATATTTGAAATGACAAATAGACTATCCGAAGTAAGAGATTATCTAAGGTTGGAGGCGAATGGTCTTTTGCAGATTGCCCAGACTGAGGGGGGAGGCCTGAGAAAGAGGGCCTTTATCACTGCTCCCAAGGTGGTGGCAAGCCAAGCCCTAAAAGTCTACCTTAGCAAATATATGCCTGAGGAAAAAGATGTTAGCGCCAGCCACATAGAGGCAATCCTCTCCCTCTTAAATGAGGATGGAGAAAAGCGGGTGGACCTGCCTTACGGACATACATTTATCATCTCCTACGAGGAAATGTATATGGGAGATGACTTGGATGAAAATGAGGGGAATCAGGGTGAATTTACCTACCGTGAATTCGACTATCAAAAGGATATGGCATATCCTACAGAAACCTATACGAAATGGTTCGACTGTGCTAGAATAACGGGTGATATTGTAATAAGGACAAGGGCTGAGGGGGATTATCTCACAATCAATGACGCAGGAGATAGAAAACTTTTGCAGGACTACTTTATCGACGAAAAGGTGCCAAAGCATCTGAGGGATTCTATCCCGCTAGTCTGTTGCGGTAGCCACGTCATGTGGGTTGTGGGCTACAGAATCAGTTCTCACTATAAAATATCTAACAATACCACTCGAGTTTTAGAGATAGTTTACGGAGGAAATTAAAAATGAGTGAAAACATAAGAGTGCTACTTCCAGAGGATGAGCTGGCAGGAAGGATTGCTGAGCTTGGGGCACAGATTAGTAAAGACTACGAAGGGGAGTCAGTATTTCTTGTATGCGTTCTAAAGGGTGCTTCATTTTTTGCATGTGAGTTGGCAAAGCGTATTACAGTTCCAGTAATCATTGATTTTATGGCTACTTCTAGTTATGGAAGCGGTACAGTTTCAACAGGTGTTGTTAAGATAAAAAAGGATTTGGATTTAGATCCAGCAGGACAAAACGTAATTATCGTTGAGGATATTATAGACAGCGGAAACACCCTAAATTATCTCAGCCAGGTATTTAAGGATAGAGGGGCAAAGTCAGTGCGCATGTGCACTATGCTTGATAAGCCAGATAGACGTGAGGTTGATGTCCACGTTGATTATACAGGTTTCACTATTCCAGACCAGTTTGTTGTGGGCTATGGATTGGATTATGACCAGAAATATAGAAATCTCCCATACATAGGAGTGGTGGAATTAGACTAGGAGGAATCAATTGAAGAAAAACAAATCGACAGGGATGCTGATATACATTGTCTTTGTGGCGGTTGTTATTGCTATTATATTTAGCAGCATGAACAGGACCACTAGCCAATACACTCTCAAACAGTTTAGAGAGGCTGTCAAAGAAGAAAAGGTTGTATCAGTTGACATAAGCCAAAATGAGCAGGTTCCCACAGGAAATTTACGCATTACCTTTACTGATGGAACATCTTCGGTGCTTTACATATCTGATGTAAATCAAATTCAGAAATATTTAGATGAATCCGATATAAAATATACAATGAGTGATGTGCCCAAGGACTCTTGGCTCCAGGAAATGTTGCCAATGCTCCTGGTTGTAGGTGCAGTATTCATTCTTTTCATGATAATGATGAACGCCCAGGGAGGCGGTGGTGGTTCCAGCGCTCAGATGATGAATTTCGGAAAGAGCAGAGCCCAGATGATCAGCAAGGATGACATCAAAACCACATTTAAAGATGTGGCGGGACTCAAGGAGGAAAAGGAAGAAGTTGCAGAACTTGTGGACTTCCTCAAGGATCCAGCCAAGTATACAAAACTTGGTGCCCGCATTCCTAAGGGAATAATATTAGTAGGACCTCCAGGAACAGGTAAGACCCTGCTTGCAAAAGCCATTGCAGGAGAGGCTGGAGTCCCATTTTTCTCAATATCAGGTTCTGATTTTGTGGAAATGTTTGTTGGTGTTGGCGCTTCCAGGGTTAGAGATTTATTCCAGGAGGCAAAGCACAACAGCCCATGTATCGTCTTCATCGACGAGATTGATGCAGTCGCCAGAAAAAGAGGCACTGGTATGGGCGGTGGCCATGATGAGAGGGAGCAAACCCTCAATCAGTTGTTAGTAGAGATGGACGGTTTTGGTGTCAACGAGGGAATCATCGTTATGGCAGCCACAAACCGTGTAGATATTCTCGATAATGCAATTATGAGACCTGGCCGTTTCGACAGAAAGGTCTTTGTTGGAAGACCTGATGTGGTAGGCAGAGAGGAAATTCTCAAGGTCCATGCAGGCAACAAGTCTTTGGCAGATGATGTGGATTTGCGTCAGGTCGCCCAGACTACAGTTGGATTTACTGGAGCAGACTTGGAAAACCTCCTGAATGAGGCAGCAATTACTGCAGCAGGTGACAATAGACAATACATCACCCAGGCAGATATTAAGGGATCCTTTGTAAAGGTTGGAATCGGCAAGGAAAAGCGCAGCAAGATTATTACCGACAGCGAAAAGAAAATCACAGCCTACCATGAGGCTGGACATGCAATTCTTTTCCATGTATTGCCTGATGTAGGGCCTGTATACTCAGTATCAATCATTCCTACAGGTGCTAGCGCAGCCGGATATACAATGCCATTGCCAGAAAATGATGACGTCTTTAACACCAAGGGTAAGATGACCCAGGATATCATTGTTTCCCTAGGCGGTAGGGTGGCAGAAGAATTGATATTTGATGATGTTACCACAGGAGCATCATCTGATATAAAGAAGGCAACACAGACGGCCAGAGATATGGTTACTAAATATGGTTTCTCAGACATCATTGGACCAATCCATTATGGAGACGATGAGGAAGAGGTATTCATAGGCAGAGATCTGGCCCATACTAAATTATTTGGAGATGCCACAGCGGCAAAAATTGACAGCGAAGTTAAGCGGATTATTGACGAATGTTATGGAAAGGCTCGTGAGATACTAAAAGAAAACGAGCAAATTTTACACGATTGTGCTAATCTGTTGTTAGAGAAAGAGAAGATAGGCAGAGACGAGTTTGAGGCCCTATTTACAAATGGGCTTAAAGAAGAAACTGTAGAAAAATCGCTGTAAGGAACTGGTTTTGGGGGTAAGAAACGGGGTATTTGTAAAATGTGCACAAAAACTAGCCGGGGCTTTTGTGATGTTTGTGCACACTTATGAGTTGCGAGGCCATATAATAACTATCGTAAAAACCCCCCAATACATTATATAATTTTTACTAACCCCATAGTAAAAATACCTTCTCCTAAAAAGACAGCGATTTACAGCTGTCTTTTTTACTATCTAAAAATAATCTTTTGTCTTGTCTATACTTCCAACTTAAATCTAAGGGGAATCACATTTGAACATTCAGGCAATTTATTCTGATGGAACAAGTGAATATAGGATACCAGCCGAGCCTGGCGTAGATGAGCCTGTTATTATTATGCTTAGAGTTTACAAGCATGACCAGGTGGATGTTTTTTTAGTTTCCAAAAAACTGGGACTAAATAAGAAGATGTATTTGACCAGCAGCCTGGGCGAGTTTGACTACTATTCCACAGTAGTGCAACTGGGCAAGGATGTTTTTAACTATCATTTTGAGATAGTTGGAGATTATGGGGTCTATTATTATGACAGGGTTGGTTTGTGGCGTGATTTGCGAGAGCACTATGAGTTTTCTATCACTCCTGGTTTTTCCACACCTGATTGGGCAAAGGGTGCAGTTATGTACCAAATCATGGTGGATAGGTTTAACAATGGGGACCAGGATAATGATGTGCTAAACGGAGAGTATCACTATGTTGGACACCTGATAGAAAGGGTCACAGATTGGGAATCTTATCCTGAGAATCTGGACGTAGGCAGGCTCTACGGAGGGGATTTGGAAGGCGTTAGGCAAAAATTCTCCTACCTAAAGAATTTGGGAGTGGAGGTAATATATTTCAATCCTTTGTTTGTATCTCCATCCAACCACAAATACGATATAGCAGACTATGACTATATAGATCCTCATCTGACAGTGATAAATAAAGATGGGGGCAGGTGCCTTAAAAAAGGGGAATATGACAATAGCCAGGCCAGCAGATATATAAAGAGGGTTACCAACAAGGAAAACCTGGAGGCTAGCAACAAATTCTTTGCGGACTTTGTGGCAGCGGCCCATGAGAATGGTCTGAAAATCATAATAGATGGGGTCTTTAATCACTGTGGCTCATTTAACAAATGGCTAAACAGAGAAAAGATTTATTCTAGAGAAGAGGGCTATGACCCAGGTGCCTATGAGAGCAAGGATAGCCCATACCACGACTATTTCAGATTTGAGAACGACAATTGGCCTGACAATAATTCTTATGACGGATGGTGGGGCGTGGATACCCTGCCGAAGTTGAATTATGAGGGCTCTAAAGAATTATACGATTATATCATTGGCATAGGAAAAAAGTGGGTTAGTCCACCATATAACTGCGATGGCTGGCGCCTTGATGTTGCAGCTGACCTAGGATATTCAGAGGACTTTAACCACCAGTTTTGGAGAGATTTTAGGAGGGCCGTAAAGGAGGCCAATCCTCAGGCTATAATCTTGGCAGAGCATTATGGAAACCCTGGTGCCTGGGTGGATGGTGACCAATGGGATACAGTCATGAACTATGACGCTTTTATGGAGCCATTGACCTATTTCCTGACTGGTATGGACAAGCACTCAGACGAATTTCAGCCCATGGCGGTGGGAGACGGAGAGAGATTTAAAAACACAATGCTACATTTTATGGCTAGGCTTAAAACCCCGTCTTTGTACTGTGCAATGAATCAGTTGTCCAATCATGACCATTCTCGTTTTCTCACCAGAACTAACCACAAGTGTGGCAGGATCGAGACCCTAGGCTGCCATGCAGCGGAAGAGGGGGTTAGCATACCAGCTATGAAACTGGCTGAGATGGTGCAATTGACCTGGCCAGGGGCTCCAACCCTGTATTATGGGGATGAGGCAGGTGTATGCGGATTTACAGACCCGGATTGCAGGCGCACATATCCGTGGGGCAAGGAGAACACAGATCTCCTGGATTTTACCAGAGATATGATTACAATCCATAAGTGCTGCCAGGCTATAAAATATGGTTCCTTTAGATTCCTAACCTGCGGCCCAGGATTTATTAGTTATGGCAGGTTCAATATGGACAATCAGTTGGTTATAGCAATAAATTCTAGCGACCATGATATGGAAGTGGATATACCGGTTTGGCTGACAGGGGCCCCTCTGAATACAACCATGGAAGCCCAGATAACCACCACGGAATGGGGATATTCTCTCATGCCGATGAAGTATACAGTAGAAGGTGGTAATCTCCATTGCAAAATTACTAAAAATACTGGTATAGTATATAAAAGGATATAATTTTTCGACCAGCCAATTTTGGCCGGACGAGTTTAGGTTTTACGGGAGTGATTGTATGGCAAAGGATCTCACATGTCAGGGTAATGTCGACATGCTGGAATTTGATGACAGACAAAAAGAGCTAGAAAAAGCATGGGGCGATTTGCTAAAAGAAAAACGCGAGGTTGAGGCCAGGACCAATGCCTTAAAGCAGCAGGAATTACAATTCCAGCTTAAATGGGATATGCTCATTAGAGAGACCCAAAGGTTGTCCGAGGACAAAAAGCGTTTTGAATTAAAAAAGAGATTTTTCGATGAGGTAGCGGCTAACTCTGCCAGCCCAATTAGGGAGGAAGAAAACATTGTCAGCGGAGAAATGTTTTTCTCTGGGGTTTCTACAGCAAAGGCATTAAAAAAGCGCTACAAGGATTTGAGCAAGATTTATCATCCAGATGGAGAATCGGGTGATAATGCTACTTTTGCGGAGATAAATAGGGAGTACCAGGACCTGAAAGAGTCTATGAATTAAGGGCCCGCTCCATATCCCCAGGCAAAGGAGCTACAAATTCCATTGGTTTTTTGCTGATAGGGTGGATAAAGGATAATTTGCCAGAGTGTAGAGCATGACGGTTTATAAGCCTCATGTCAGGGTTATAAATAATATCTCCCAGCAAGGGATTACCAATATATTTAAAGTGAACACGGATTTGATGGGTACGACCTGTTTCTAATTGTATGGAAACTAGGCTGTGCCCATTTTTTTCTGCTATCAGCTCATAGTGGGTGATGGCCCTCTGGCCATTTTCAAAGTCTACCTGTCTGGTGATAATGGAGTCATCTACCCTGCCAATTGGTGCATCGATTGTGCCTTTTTTGGGGTTTGGACACCCCTCTACTATGGCGTAGTAGAGCCTGTGCATCTGCCTTTCTTTTACGGCGTTGGAGAGAATATTAGCGCTGACAAGGTGCTTTGCAATCACAGTCAGGCCGGAGGTGTTTTTATCCAGCCTGTTGACACACCTGAATATAAAAGGTATCCCCTGGGACTGATAGTAATATGCCAGACCATTTGCAAGAGAATCCTCATAGTGGTTTAGGGATGGATGAATGCTAAGGCCTGCGGGCTTGTTGATTACAATAATATCCTGGTCCTCGTAGACTATATCAAGGGGAATAGGAACAGCGGGAATGTTGGCAGAGGAACTGTCCTCATCGATATTTACAGCCAGATTTTGTCCCTTTTCTAACAATTGATTCATGTGAACCCAGATGCCATCTATGGTTACATTCATTGGCATCTTTTTTATTGCTGTAATATTGGCAGAGGAATATCCCTGATTCTTGAGGAATTTTTCTATGGAAAGGCCAGCAGATTCCGGGCCTATTTGATAATTTAATGTACGTTTCATAGATATAATTTATAAAAAGTACAATAAAAAAGCAAATGACCAGGGGGGCTGATCATTTGCTTTAAAAAGGAGGGGTGCTTAGGCCATGGTTGCTACAACAGATACAGTTTTTTTATCAGGAGAGAATGGAATGACATTTCCATCTATCTCCTTGCCATCTACAAGGAGGGAGGTTAGGCCCTTTTGCACTCTTTTCGAATTGTTGATTTTTATATTATAGGTGACACCTCTGTATATTCGGGTGACTTCAAAATCGCCAAAGTCGGCAGGAACACATGGGTTTACTGACAGTCCATCCAAGGTAGGGTAGATGCCAAGTATATACTGGGATATATTGGTAAATGTCCATGCTGCAGTTCCTGTGAGCCAAGAGTTTTTTGCCTCCCCGTGGAATTTCGCATCAGCCCCAGCCACCATCTGAGAATATACATATGGCTCGGTCCTGTGGATTTCGGAGATATTCTCAATGTATGAAGGACAGGTCTTTTTGTAGATTTCAAAAGCCCTATCTCCTCTGCCGATTACAGTCTCCGCAATGGATACCCAAGGGTTGTTGTGGCAGAATATACCGGCGTTCTCCTTGTACCCTGGTGGATATGATGTGATTTCACCCAGCTCCAGATGATATCTGGTGTAGGCTGGCTGTAAAATCATTACACCGTATTTACTGTCCAGTTTTTCCTTTACAGAATCCAGAGCAACTTTTGCCTTGCCATTTTCTAGGCCAACTCCAGCCATGACGCACATACCCTGAGGCTCTATGTAGATTTGGCCCTCATCGCATTCTTTAGAGCCCACCTTGTGAGAATATGCATCGTAGGCTCTGAGGAACCAGCCTCCATCCCAACCATCTTTTTCGATGGCTTCTGTCATAATGTCTACTTGGGAAAGAGCCCTGTCTGCCTCGGCCTCATCCCCCAGGAGACGGCAGAGGTCGGCGTATTCCCTGCCGTATTTTACAAACATGCCTGCGATAAATACTGACTCGGCCACAGGACCCTCGCTAGGTCCAAAGCACTGGAAGGATTCTCCAGGATGCTCTGAGAAGCAGTTTAGATTGAGGCAGTCATTCCAGTCGGCCCTGCCTATAAGTGGCAACCGATGAGGGCCCTTGTGATTAACAATGTAGTCAAAGGATCTTTTCAGATGCTCCATCAGTGTAGAGGCTACAGACATATCATTGTCGTATGGCACCATTTCCTTGAGAATAGATATATCCCCAGTCTCTCTCACATAGGCAGAGGTGCCGGCAATGAGCCAAAGTGGATCATCATTAAAGCCAGAGCCAATATCAGAATTTCCCTTTTTGGTAAGGGGCTGGTACTGGTGGTAGGCAGAGCCATCAACAAATTGAGTTGAGGCAATGTCTATAATTCTCTCCCTGGCCCTGTCAGGAATCAGGTGTACAAAGCCAAGCAGGTCTTGGCAGGAATCTCTAAATCCCATACCTCGACCGATTCCAGTCTCATAATATGAGGCAGAACGGGACATGTTAAAGGTGACCATGCACTGGTATTGGTTCCAGATATTAACCATGCGATTGACATGGTCATCATTGGTTTTTACATGGAAGTTGTCCAAAAGAGAATTCCAATAGTCCTTTAACTCTACCAAAGCCCTATCAAAGTCCTGAGGTGTTTTATATTTGTTAAGTAGGGCGTGGGCAGGCTTTTTATTAATTACAGATGGGCTTTCCCATTTGTCATCCTCTGGGTTTTCAGCATAGCCAAGGACAAAGACATAGGTCTTGGCCTGACCTGGCTCAAGAGAGATGTTGATCTGGTGGGAGCCAATAGGATACCAGCCAGAAGCCATGGTATTATTCAACTGGCCAGCGCAGACTGCAGCTGGACACTCAGGCCCATTGTAGGCTCCCCTAAATTCATCTCGACTGGTTTCAAAAGCGTCAATGTCAGAGTTTACAGAGTAAAAAGCATAGTGGTTTCGTCTCTCTCTGTATTCAGTCTTGTGGTATATAGTAGAATTTTCTACTTCCACTTCTCCTATAGAAAGGTTTCGCTGATAATTTTTCATATCATCATCAGCATTCCATAGGCACCATTCTACATAAGAGAAAAGGCTAATGTCCTTTTTGCTATCTCCGGTATTAGAAAGAGTAATCTTGGTCAGTTCTACAGGATCATTAACAGGCACCAGGCTAGTAAGTTCTGCCCTTATGTGATTTTTTTCTCCAGTAAAGGAACTGTAGCCCAGGCCGTGGCGGCACTCATAAAAATCTAAGGGGGTCTTGGTTGGCTGCCAGCCAGGATTAAAAATTGTATCCCCATCTTTTATATAGAAATATTTGCCGTTGGTATCTGGCACCGTATCGTTGTAGCGGTACCTGGTCATTCTGAGGAGTTTTGCATCTTTATAAAAGGTGTAGCCTCCGCAGGTGTTGGAAATCAATGTGAAAAAGTCCTTGCATCCTAAATAGTTAATCCATGGCAATGGAGTTTTAGGAGAGGTAATCACATATTCTTTATTAGAATCATCAAAATACCCGAAATTCATATTATCCTCCGAAAATACTATTAAATAATGGTTAGAGAAAACGATTAAGTGGGAAAATCTTTAAATCATCCTTTAATTTGAAATTTTGCTAACTAAAACGATTAAGCAAAAAGACAAATTTACTCACAAAAAGGATAACATATGATTGACAAAAGGCAAGATATTGCCCATAATTTTATTAACAAGTCACTAAAACCATCTACGAAAATGGTGCTAAAGGGACAAATATTAAAAAATGGCTTGTGATTCTAGCGAAAACGATTTATATTGAAGTTGCGAAAACGATTAAGTCATTTCCCGGCAGCTTCAAAGTAATTACCAGGGGGAAAGAAAATGGTTTCACTAAAAGATATTGCAGAGAAATGCAATGTGTCTATTGCGACAGTAAGTAAGGCTCTTAATGATCACAGCGATATTGGCCCAGAGACCAAGGATATGGTCAAGAGGGTAGCCAAGGAAATGGGCTATGTGCCAAACGCAGCAGCAAAGTCAATGAAGACAAACAGGACCCACAATATTGGAGTTTTGTTTATGGATGAGGCCCATAGCGGTCTGCGACATGACTTTTTTGCTACAGTTTTGGACAGCTTTAAGAGACATGTTGAGAGTAAAGGCTACGACATTACCTTTATTTCAAATGACAGGTCCTTCCCGGGTCGTACTACTTATCTGGAGCATGCAAGGTACAGGAGATTTGACGGTGTGGTAATTGCCTGTGTGCAGTTCGATGATCCAGAGGTAATTGAACTTGTAAAAAGTAATATACCTGTTGTGACAATCGACCACATATACAATGACACCACTACAATCCTTTCCGACAATGTGGACGGAATGAGCCGGCTGCTTGACTATGTTGTAGAAAATGGTCACAGGAAAATAGCCTACATTCACGGATTGGATTCATCAGTTACCAAAACAAGGCTGGTCACTTTCAATAGGAAAATGGAAGAATACGGAATTGAAGTGCCAGAGGCTTACCTGATGGAAACCCCTTACCGCGATACTCATGGTGCCTATCTGCAGACACTAAAACTTCTGCAATTAAAGGAGAAACCAACAGTAATCCTCTACCCTGATGATTATGCCTGCTATGGCGGAATAAGAGCCATAAATGAGGTTGGGCTCAGGGTTCCGGAGGATATTTCTGTTGTAGGTTTTGATGGTATCAGGGTGGCTAGACATATTAGACCACGAATCACCACCTACAAGCAGAACACGGAGGAACTGGGAGCGCAGGCTGCGGAAAACCTTATTGATTTAATCGAGCGACCAAAGACAACTTTGGTAAAACTGGTAACAGTAAAGGGTGAGTTGCTGGAAGGTGACACCTTAAAGAAACTGAATTAAGAGTTTTTGATAGGGCGCTGGAAGGTGAATATTTGACGCGGACAATCCGTGGAGATTGGGAGGAACAGACAATGAAAAAACGATTGATTAGTTTGCTGGCAGCAGCAACCATGACAGCAGTGATGTTTGCGGGATGTGGAGCTACTTCGGACTCTTCAGAAGCAGGAAGCGATGCAGGGTCTGCAGATGATACTGCTACAGTGGCAGCAGAGGACGAGGGATCAGTCCTCAATATCTATTGTTGGAACGATGAGTTTAGAGATCGTGTAGTTGCCCACATGCCAGGTTACGAGGCAACAGGTGATTATGAAGGAAAACTTGGGGATGTAACAGTTAAATTCCTTGTTACACCAAACCAGGACAATGCATATCAGAACAATCTTGATGAGAATTTGCTCAAGCAGGATAGCGCAAGCGCAGATGACAAGATTGATATCTTTCTTGTAGAAGCAGATTATGCTCTCAAATATGTTGATGCTGAGTATACTATGCCTATAGCAGACCTTGGTATTGCTGATTCAGAACTTGCAAACCAATATCAGTATACAAAGGATGTAATGACAGATTCCAAGGGAGTTTTAAAAGGCCTTTCATGGCAGGGCTGCCCAGGTGTTCTTATTTACAATCGCGCAATTGCATCTGAGGTTTTAGGAACCGATGATCCTGCAGAAGTGCAGAATGCAGTAAAGGATTGGGATACATTCAAGGACACAGCAGCAAAAATGAAAGCTGCCGGATATAAGATGACATCTACTACAAATGATGCTTACCGTGTATTCTCTAATAATGTTTCTGGAAAATGGGTACAGGGCAACAAGGTAGTCATCGATCCTAACATCAAAAAATGGGTAGATATGTCTAAGGAAATGGCAGACGCAGGAGAGTGTGGAACACAGGATCTGTGGTCTTCAGAGTGGAGCGCAGGCTTCAAGGCTCCTGGCGACACATTCTGCTACTTTGGACCAGCTTGGCTTATTAATTTCTCAATGGGTAATGGCCCAGACAAAGATGATGACGGCTCAATCGCTCACGCAGGCGGATGGGCAGCAGCAAATGGTCCTCAGGGATTCTTCTGGGGCGGCACATGGATATGTGCAGCAGCAGGAACAGACAATGCAGGTACAATTGCTGAAATCATGAGAGCTCTTACAACAAATGAAGAGGTTATGACTGAAATCGTAAAACAGGATTCAGACTTTGTTAACAACAAGCCAGCAATGGAAGCAGCTGCAAAAGATGATTCATTTGCATTTGCAATTCTCGGTGGACAGAACCCACTGCAGATGTTCTGCGATGGCGCTGGAAAGATTGACCTTTCAAACCAGAGCGCATATGACCAGGGCTGCAACGAGGAGTTCCAGAAGGCTATGAAGAACTACTTCGATGGAAATGCAACATATGAAGAGGCACTTGAGCAGTTTAACAAGGCTATCGTTGAGAAATATCCAGGACTTGAAACAGAGTAATTTTAGATAGCAAATATTATGATGCCTGCTCGTTTTTATACGGGCAGGCATTTATAAAGCGAGATTAGAAAAAGCGGAAAATCTCGTCTTATAAATGCCTTGTAGGCACTTAAATTTGGGAGGTATTATATGGAGAAAAAAAGAAAGAGTCATTCTGTGGCTCGTTACAATAAGTGGGGATATATCTTTCTAATCCCTTTCGCAGCCACCTATGTGGTATTTCAACTTATTCCACTAATTACTACTATATATAATAGTTTTTTTGAGAACTATAGGTCAGGCCTTACAATTATTGGACCTAACTATGTAGGTCTGGAAAATTATAAAACCTTACTGGGAAACGGAGAACTCTTTTCCTATTTTAAGAACACTATGATTATGTGGGTCTTGGGTTTTGTGCCTCAGATTATAGTTTCCCTTCTTTTGGGGGCTTGGTTTTCTGACCCATCCCTCAGGTTGAAATGTCAAAGATTTTTTAAGACAGTAATATACCTGCCAAATCTAATTATGGCCTCTGCCTTTGCAATGCTGTTCTTTACTCTTTTTGCAGACGGTGGCCCAATCAACAGCATTCTGGTGAGTCTGGGAATACTGGATGAGCCATATCAGTTTATGATTCATGTGGGCAGCGTGAGAGGATTGGTCGCATTCATGAACTTTATCATGTGGTTTGGCAACACAACCATTCTCCTTTTGGCGGGCATGCTGGGAATTGACACATCCCTTTATGAGGCGGCTCAGGTGGATGGAGCCACAGCTACACAAATCTTTTACAGGATTACCCTGCCTCTACTTAGACCGATTCTCTTATATGTGCTTATCACATCCCTCATCGGCGGATTGCAAATGTTTGATGTGCCTCAGGTATTGACCAATGCAACTGGTGATCCAATGCGTACATCAATGACAATGATTATGTATTTGAACAAGCATTTATATAGTAAGAACTATGGAATGGGTGGTGCCCTGTCAGTAATTCTCTTTATCATTACTGCAATCCTTAGCCTTATTGTGTTTAAGACAACAGCAAGTCCAGAGAAGAAGGAGGCCTAAGATGGAAAAAGATAATAGAAAAAAAGGGGTCAATGTGGGATTGAGAAGAGCAGTGGCTTACCTGGTTCTGATTCTCATCACCCTCCTCTGCCTGATTTGGTTTTATGTACTGCTCATTAATTCCACCAGGTCAAATTCGGAACTTATAATGGGATTTACCCCATTCCCTAGCAAGTATTTGGTTACCAACTGGGTCAATGTAATGCACGGGTCTCTTCCTATTGTAAGTGGTATGATAAATTCTGCCATCGTAGCAATGTGCAATGCTGTCCTTTGTACATATTTTTCAACTATGACAGCCTACGCTGTACACTCCTATGATTTTAAAGGGAAAAAGCCTATAGCAGCGTTTATACTTGCTGTAATGATGATTCCTACTCAGGTTACTACCTTAGGATTCCTGCAGTTAATAGGAAAAATCGGTCTGGAGGACAAACTACTGGCCCTGATTCTCCCATCTATTGCAGCACCTATTACCTATTTTTATATGAAACAATACATGGAGAGCAATCTGCCTAGTTCTCTCATAGAGGCAGCCCGCATAGATGGCTCTGGAGAATTTAAGACCTTTAACACAATCTGTATACCCCTTATGAAACCGGCTATTGCAGTACAGGCTATATTTACTTTTGTTAGTTCATGGAACAATTACTTTACACCTGCCCTGGTTATCCATGATGATGCAAAAAAGACCCTGCCTATCCTCATAGCTCAACTCCGTGGCGCGGATTTTTTAAAGTTTGACATGGGACAGGTTTATGTTACAATTGCATTCTCAATATTCCCTGTAATTATTGTGTATTTATTCTTATCTAAATACATTGTAGGCGGAGTCACTGCTGGCGGTGTAAAGGGATAATAAATAGCCGCAAATAATAAACTAAAAATGAATAAGACCTTGACGACTGCCAGCAGGCTGTGATATATTTAGCTAGCGACAGAAGTAAGGTCTTTTTTTTATGCTCTTTTTTCGCTCCGTCTATTTGTTCGCGAGACGGGTGAGCAGAGAAATGACCAAAGTAGAATTTAATGGAGGTGGAAGTTGTGCGCACAAAGATAACATTGGCATGTACAGAATGCCAGCAGCGTAATTACAACATGACAAAAGACAAGAAGACACATCCTGACAGAATGGAAACCATGAAGTATTGCAGATTTTGCAAGAAACACACAAAGCACAAAGAGACTAAATAGTCTAGCGGAGGTGCATTATGGCAGAAGAGAAAAAATCCAAAAAGTCGGGTCTCTTTGAAGGTCTTAAGGGTGAGTTCAACAAGATTGTTTGGGCAGACCCAAAGAATGTTTCAAAGCAGACAACAGCAGTTATTGCTGTGTCAGTAGTTACAGCGTTGATTATTGTAGTTCTTGACGCAATGATCAATAACGGTGTAGAAATCCTGGTTAATTTATAATGGAGGCATCGCATATGGCAGAGGCAAAGTGGTATGTTGTTCATACTTACTCAGGCTATGAGAATAAAGTAATGACAAATATCTTAAAGTCAATAGAGACTCAGAAACTTGAGGAGCAGATTCTTGACGTTCGCGTTCCTATGGTTGACGTTAGTGAGACAAAGGACGGCGTTAGAAAGACTGTTTCCAAAAAGATGTATCCTGGGTACGTTCTTATCAATATGATAATGAATGATGAGACTTGGTATGTTGTCAGAAACACCAGAGGTGTTACAGGTTTCGTAGGTCCTGGAAGCAAGCCTGTACCATTGTCAGAGGCAGAAGTTAATGCATATTTGCTAGGTTCGGGCACCGAAAAAGTCAACGTTGAGGTTGATTTTGAGGTTGGAGATACTCTCAGCGTAATCAATGGTACCTGGAAAGATACTGTTGGCGTTGTTAAATCTATCAACACCAAAAAACAGACAGTTACTATCAGCGTTGAGATGTTCGGCCGTGAGACTCCTGTTGAGATTGATTTCACGGACGTACGAAAGATGAATTAGGAGGAATAGGTTCATTATGGCAAAGAAAATTGAAGGCTATATCAAGTTACAGATTCCAGCCGGCAAGGCAACACCAGCCCCACCAGTTGGTCCAGCACTTGGTCAGCATGGTGTAAACATCGTAGAGTTTACAAAGCAGTTTAATGCAAAGACAGCAGACATGGGCGATACAGTTATCCCTACAGTCATCACTGTTTATGCAGATAGAAGCTTTAGCTTCATTACAAAGACACCACCAGCAGCAGTTCTTATCAAGAAGGCTTGCAAGCTTCAGAAGGCTTCAGGCACACCTAATAAGACAAAGGTGGCAAAGATCACAAAGGCTCAGGTTAAGGAAATCGCAGAGACAAAGATGCCAGACCTTAATGCAGCAACAATCGAGTCTGCAATGAGCATGATCGAAGGAACTTGTAGATCAATGGGCGTTGAGGTTGTAGATTAATTTACGGCTGAGCGAAAACAACGTTCTATTATAATTTGATGTGGGAGAGTTTAGGCTCGATGACCACAGGAGGTTAACATGAAAAGAGGAAAAAAATACGTTGCAGCAGCCCAGGCATATGACAAGGCTAATGCATTCGAACCAGCAGAAGCAGTTGCACAGGTTAAGAAAAATGCTACTGCAAAATTTGATGAGACTATTGAGGCTCATATCAGAACAGGTTGTGACGGACGTCACGCTGAGCAGCAGATCCGTGGTGCTGTAGTACTTCCACACGGTACAGGTAAGTCTGTTCGTGTTTTAGTATTCGCAAAGGGACCAAAGCTTGACGAGGCTCAGGCAGCAGGTGCTGATTTCGTTGGTGGTGAGGAGCTTATTCCAAAGATCCAGAACGAAGGATGGGCAGAGTTTGACGCTGTTGTTGCTACACCAGACATGATGGGTGTTGTTGGACGTCTTGGTCGTGTGCTTGGACCTAGAGGTCTTATGCCAAACCCAAAGGCTGGTACAGTTACAATGGACGTAGCAAAGGCCGTTGAGGAAATCAAAGCTGGTAAAATTGAGTATAGACTTGATAAGTCAAACATTATCCATGTACCTATCGGAAAGGCTTCTTTCTCAGAGGAGCAGTTAGCGGACAACTTCCAGACTCTTATGGATGCCATTAACAAGGCAAAGCCATCAAGCTTAAAGGGACAGTACATTAAGAGCATTTCACTGGCTCCTACAATGGGACCTGGTGTGAAGGTTAATGTTGCAAAGGTTTCTAACTAGTTATTGACATTCCAATATATTAAGTGATATAATTCACAAAGTTGTTGCCGAAGACAGCAGGTGGCGCAAGCCGTAAAGATGTTTCATCTACCAGCCGAGGACGATTAAGTATTACAGATTACTTAGCCTCTATGTCTTCTGACATAGAGGTTTTTTTAGTTCCTTATAGCTATTAATAGCAGCAACAAAATATTATAAGGAGGAAAAATTCGTGGCAAAAGTTGAATTAAAGCAGCCTATTATCGACGAGATCGCAGAGAACGTAAAAGATGCAGCTTCAGTTGTAGTTGTAGATGCTCGTGGACTTACAGTTGCAGAAGACACACAGTTACGTAAGCAGCTTCGTGAAGCAGGCGTTACATACAAGGTATACAAGAATACACTTATGAAGCGTGCTTTCGAAGGAACAGATTTTGCTGCTCTTGACGGTGTCCTTGAGGGACCTAGTGCTATTGCAGTATCAAAGGATGATGCTACAGCACCAGCAAGAGTTATCGCAAAGTTTGCAAAGACAGCCAAGAACCTTGAGGTTAAGGCCGGAGTAGTAGAAGGAACATTCTACGATGCAAACGGTATGCAGGCAATCGCTTCAGTACCAAGCAGAGAGGAACTTCTTTCAAAGTTACTTGGAAGTTTACAGTCACCAATCTCAAACTTCGCTCGTGTTCTCAATCAGATTGCAGAGCAGGGTGGTGCATCAGCAGAGGCTCCAGCAGCCGAGGCTCCTGCAGAGGAATCAGCAGAGGCTCCAGCAGAAGAGTCAGCTGAGTAATTTTTGGAGTAAATCCAATACAATCGTAATAAAAATTATTTAACGGAGGAAAATAATCATGGCAAAGATGTCAACAGAAGAGTTTATCGCAGCAATTAAAGAGCTTAGCGTATTAGAGTTAAATGACCTTGTAAAGGCATGTGAGGAAGAGTTCGGCGTATCTGCAGCAGCAGGCGTTGTTGTAGCAGCAGCAGGTGCTGACGGCGCAGCAGCAGGCGAAGAGAAGGATGAGTTCGATGTAGAGCTTACAGAAGTAGGCGCTGAGAAGGTTAAGGTTATCAAGGTTGTTCGTGAAGCAACAGGTCTTGGCCTCAAGGAAGCAAAGGATCTCGTTGATAACGCTCCTAAGGTACTTAAGGAAGGTGCTGACAAGGCTACAGCAGAGTCTCTTAAGGCTCAGCTTGAGGAAGTTGGCGCTAAGGTTACTCTTAAGTAATTTAAGCTTAAACTTAATTGGTGGGTTCCATTTTTGGACCCACCATTTTTTTGTTTTAAAAAAATTAAAATATTTCTTGACTTTACTTGATGATTAGGCATAGAATGTAGATTGCACTATTGTGGTGCAGTGTGCATAACTATGCCATTTTTAGTGTAGAACTTAAAAACATTGCAACGCTTCAAAATACAGGAGCAAAACCGCTCACATGGCTTTGTAGTGTTGACAAATATAATGAGAGGTGGAACGTCAATGGAGAAAAACAGAATACGTCCAGTGAAAGCTGGAAAGAACTTGCGTATGAGTTACTCGAGACAAAAAGAGGTACTTCAGATGCCTAATTTAATCGAGGTCCAGAAGAACAGTTATGACTGGTTCGTTAAGGACGGATTAAAGGAAGCATTCGCTGATATCTCTCCTATTCAGGACAGGGGTAACCAACTTGAGTTGCATTTTGTTGACTTTACACTGTGCAAGGATGAGGTGAAATATACAATCCCACAGTGCAAGGAAAGAGATGCAACATACGCAGCACCACTTAAGGTAAAAGTGCGCCTTGTAAACAAGGAATCCGGCGATATGCAGGAGCACGAAATCTTTATGGGTGATTTGCCACTTATGACTGAGACCGGTACTTTCGTAATCAACGGAGCAGAGCGTGTTATCGTATCTCAGCTTGTTCGTTCACCAGGTATTTACTATGCTATTGGTCACGATAAAATCGGAAAGGAACTGTATTCTTGTACAGTAATTCCTAATCGTGGTGCATGGTTAGAGTATGAAACAGATTCCAATGACGTTTTTTATGTACGAGTAGATCGTAACAGAAAGGTACCTGTTACAGTTCTTATTCGTGCTCTTGGCTTGGGTACAAACCAGGAGATTATTGACGCTTTTGGTGAGGAACCAAAGATTCTTGCAACATTTGCAAAGGATCCATCTATCACTGAGAAGAATCCTCAGGGTAGTTATGAGGGCGGCCTTCTGGAGCTCTATCGCAAGCTTCGTCCAGGTGAGCCACTTGCAAAGGATAGTGCAGAGTCACTTATTCACGGCATGTTCTTTGACCCTAGACGTTATGACCTTGCAAAGGTTGGTCGTTACAAATTCAATAAGAAGTTAATGCTAAGAAATCGTATCACAGGTCATGTTCTTGCAGAAGATGTTGTAGATACTACAACTGGTGAGATCATTGCCAAGGCTGGAGACAAGGTAACTCTTGAGATGGCTGATATGATTCAGAATGCTGCAGTTACCCATGTATTTATCCAGGGCGAGTCTCGCAACATCAAAGTTTTATCTAACATGATGGTAGACATCACAAACTTCGTTGATTGTGATGCAAAGGCTCTTGGTATTACTGAGCTTGTATACTATCCAGTTTTAGAGAGAATTCTTTCTGAGAATTCTACAAAAGAAGATATTGAGGATGCAATTGAAAGATCTGTGGCAGATCTTATTCCAAAGCACATTACTATTGAGGATATTTTTGCATCTATCAACTATAACATGCACCTTGAGTATGGTGTAGGACACGATGACGACATTGACCACTTGGGCAACCGTCGTATTCGTGCTGTTGGCGAACTTCTTCAGAACCAGTATCGTATTGGACTTTCTCGTTTGGAGAAGGTTGTTCGTGAGCGTATGACTACTCGCGACCTTGAGGATATTTCTCCACAGAACTTAATCAACATCAAACCTGTTACAGCTGCAATCAAAGAGTTCTTTGGTTCATCACAGTTGTCACAGTTTATGGATCAGAACAACCCACTTGGTGAGTTGACACACAAGAGACGTCTTTCTGCCCTTGGTCCTGGTGGTCTTTCAAGAGACCGTGCCGGATTCGAGGTTCGAGATGTTCACTATTCTCACTATGGACGTATGTGTCCTATTGAGACACCTGAGGGACCAAACATCGGTCTTATCAACTCGCTGGCTTCTTATGCTCGCATCAATGAGTATGGATTTATCGAGGCTCCTTATAGAAAGGTAGACAAGTCTGATCCTGAGAATCCTAGAGTTACAGACGAAGTTGTTTACATGACAGCTGACGAGGAAGATAACTATCACGTAGCACAGGCTAACGTAAAACTTGACCAGGACGGACATTTCGTCAGAAAGAACGTTTCAGGTCGTTTCCGTGATGAGACACAGGAATACGATAAAAAGATGTTCGACTACATGGACGTATCTCCAAAGATGGTATTCTCTGTTGCTACAGCCCTTATTCCATTCCTCCAGAACGACGATGCTAACCGTGCCCTCATGGGTTCTAACATGCAGCGTCAGGCAGTGCCTCTTCTTACTACAGAGGCTCCTGTTGTTGGTACAGGTATGGAACCAAAGACTGCAGTTGACTCTGGTGTCTGCGTTGTTGCAAAACGTGCAGGTGTTGTTGAGTTAGCTGAGACAAATCGCATCATTGTCAAGGCTGACGAGGACGGAATTAGAGATGAGTATGTTCTCCTTAAATTCCAGCGTTCAAACCAGTCTAACTGCTATAACCAGCGCCCAATCGTATTCAAGGGTGACCATGTTGAGGCAGGGGAGGTAATCGCTGATGGACCTTCTACAAGCAATGGTGAACTTGCTCTTGGAAAGAACCCTCTTATTGGTTTCATGACATGGGAAGGTTACAACTACGAGGATGCTGTTCTTCTTTCAGAAAGACTTGTTAGAGATGATGTTTACACATCTATCCATATTGAAGAGTACGAAGTAGATGCTCGTGATACAAAACTTGGACCAGAAGAGATCACACGCGACGTTGCCGGTGTAGGTGATGACGCCCTCAAAGATCTCGATGAGACAGGTATTATCCGTATTGGTGCTGAGGTTCGTGCCGGTGATATCCTGGTTGGTAAGGTTACACCAAAGGGCGAGACTGAGCGCACACCAGAGGAGAGACTTCTTCTTGCAATCTTCGGTGAGAAGGCAAGAGAGGTACGTGATACATCACTTCGTGTTCCACACGGTGCTTACGGTATCGTTGTAGACGCAAAGGTATTTACCCGTGAGAATGGAGATGAGCTTTCTCCAGGTGTTAATAAATCAGTACGTATCTACATCGCTCAGAAGAGAAAGATTGGTGTAGGTGATAAGATGGCCGGCCGTCACGGTAACAAGGGTGTTGTTTCCCGCGTGCTTCCAGTAGAGGATATGCCATATCTTCCAAACGGACGTCCGCTTGATATCGTACTTAACCCACTGGGCGTTCCTTCACGTATGAACATTGGTCAGGTCCTTGAGATTCACCTTTCACTTGCTGCAAAGGCTCTTGGATTTGATATCGAGACACCAGTATTTGATGGTGCAAACGAAATTGATATTCAGGATACTCTTGAACTTGCAAATGACTATGTAAATATGCCATTTGACAAGACCGAGGCTGGAAAGGGCGAGGAGACATTCTACGACAAGTATGTTGATACTCTTCGTGAGGATGTTATGGAATATCTTTCTAACAACCGCGCTCACCGTGCTCTTTGGAAGGGAGTTCCTATTTCTAGAGATGGTAAGGTTCAACTTCGCGACGGACGTACTGGAGAGCCATTTGATGGCCCAGTTACAATCGGTCACATGCATTATCTGAAGTTGCACCACCTGGTAGACGACAAGATTCATGCTCGTTCTACTGGTCCTTACTCTCTTGTTACACAGCAGCCACTGGGTGGTAAAGCTCAGTTCGGTGGACAGCGTTTCGGAGAGATGGAAGTTTGGGCTCTTGAGGCATATGGTGCTTCATATACACTTCAGGAGATCCTTACAATGAAGTCTGATGATGTAATCGGACGTGTTAAGACTTACGAAGCAATTATCAAGGGTGAAAACATCCCTGAGCCAGGTATTCCAGAGTCATTCAAGGTACTTCTTAAAGAATTACAGGCCCTTGGCCTTGATGTTCGAGTTCTCGATGAAAATCGTGAAGAAGTAGAACTTATGGAAACTAGTGAATACGGCAATACTGACCTCAATGCAATCATCGCAGGCTCAGACAGAAACTTTGCTTTTGAAGATGACAACTCATTTGCACAGGCAGGTTTCTCAAAGAAGAAATTTGATACAACAGGAGACCTGGTTGATGATGAGGAAGAAGCCTTCGAGGAAGAAGAGGATTTCTCAGATTCAGATGATTTTGACGAGGAATAATTAGAAGGGAGCTAGACAATGCCAGAGAATAAAGAAGCGACATATCAACCAATAGAATTTGACGCAATACAGATTGGATTGGCATCACCTGAGAAGATCAGACAGTGGTCTCGTGGCGAGGTTAAAAAGCCAGAGACAATCAATTATAGAACACTCAAACCTGAAAAGGACGGTCTTTTCTGTGAGAAGATTTTTGGACCAAGCAAGGACTGGGAATGTCATTGTGGTAAGTACAAAAAGATTCGTTATAAGGGCGTAGTTTGTGATCGTTGTGGTGTTGAGATCACAAAGGCTTCAGTACGTCGTGAGCGTATGGGTCACATCGAACTTGCTGCACCTGTTTCACACATTTGGTATTTCAAGGGTATTCCTTCACGTATGGGTCTTATCCTTGATCTTTCACCAAAGACACTTGAGAAAGTTCTTTACTTTGCATCATACATCGTACTTGATGCAGGTGAGACCGCTCTTATGTACAAGCAGGTTCTTACTGAGACCGAGTACCAGGAGGCTAAAGAGAACTACGGCAACTCATTCCGCGTTGGAATGGGTGCTGAGGCTATCCAGGAGCTTCTCCGTGACATCGACCTTGATGCAGAGGCAACTGCTCTTCAGACAGAGCTTGACAATAGCACTGGTCAGAAGCGTTCACGTATCATCAAGAGATTAGAGGTTGTACAGGCATTCCGCGATTCAGGCAACAAACCTGAGTGGATGATTATGTCTGTTATCCCAGTAATTCCACCAGACCTTCGTCCTATGGTACAGCTTGACGGTGGACGTTTTGCAACATCAGATTTGAACGATTTATATCGTCGTATTATTAATAGAAATAACAGACTGCGTAGACTCTTAGAACTTGGCGCTCCTGATATTATCGTACGTAACGAAAAACGTATGCTTCAGGAAGCGGTTGATGCTCTTATTGATAACGGTAGACGTGGTCGTCCAGTTACTGGCCCTGGTAACAGACCTCTTAAGTCTCTTTCAGACATGCTTAAGGGTAAGTCAGGACGATTCAGACAGAACCTCCTTGGTAAGCGTGTTGATTACTCAGGACGTTCAGTTATCGTAGTAGGACCTGGACTTAAGATTTATCAGTGCGGTCTTCCAAAGGAGATGGCCCTTGAGCTCTTCAAGCCTTTCGTTATGAAGGAATTAGTTCAGAACGGCATGGCCCACAACATTAAGAATGCTAAGAAGATGGTAGAGAAGTTTGAGCCAGAGGTTTGGGACATCCTTGAGGATGTTATTAAAGAGCATCCAGTTATGCTTAACCGTGCTCCTACACTTCATAGACTTGGTATTCAAGCATTCGAGCCTATCCTTGTCGAAGGTAGAGCTATCAAGCTTCACCCACTTGTATGTACAGCTTTCAACGCTGACTTCGATGGTGACCAGATGGCTGTTCACCTTCCACTTACACAGGAGGCTCAGGCAGAGTGTAGATTCATGCTTCTGTCACCTAACAACTTACTTAAGCCTTCAGATGGTGGCCCTGTTGCCGTTCCTTCACAGGATATGGTACTTGGTATCTATTATCTGACACAGGAGAGAGGTACAAGCGTTGGTGATGGTAGACCTGAACCAGGTGAGGGCAAGGTATTCAAGAACCTCAATGAGGCTATTCTTGCTTACGAAAACCATGTTCTTACAATGCATGCACGTATTACAGTTCGTATGTCAAAGACATTGGCAGATGGCACTGTAATCACAGGAAATGTATCATCTACTCTTGGTAGATTGTTATTTAACGAAATCATTCCACAGGATCTTGGTTATGTTGATAGAACACAGCCTGAGAATGAACTGGTTCCTGAGATTGAGTTCCACGTTGGAAAGAAGAAGTTAAAGCAGATTCTTGAAAAAGTTATTAATACACATGGAGCAACAAAGACAGCTGAAGTTCTTGATGATATCAAGGCAATGGGTTACCACTATTCAACAATCGCTGCCATGACAGTTTCTATTTCAGATATGACTGTTCCTGCTCAAAAGCCAGAACTTATTGCTCAGGCTGAGGAGACAGTTGATAAGATTACTCGTCAGTACAAGAGAGGTCTTATCACAGAGGAAGAGCGTTATCGTGAAGTTGTTGATACATGGAAAGAGACTGATGATGAACTTACTAAGGACCTTTTAGATGGACTTGATAAGTACAATAACATCTTTATGATGGCTGACTCAGGTGCCCGTGGTTCTGATAAGCAGATTAAGCAGTTGGCTGGTATGCGTGGATTGATGGCTGATACAACAGGTCGTACAATCGAGCTTCCTATCAAGTCAAACTTCCGTGAAGGTCTGGACGTTTTGGAATACTTTATGTCAGCCCATGGTGCTCGTAAGGGTCTTTCAGATACAGCCCTTCGTACAGCCGATTCTGGTTACTTGACACGTCGAATGGTTGACGTTGCTCAGGAGCTTATTATTCGTGAGTCTGACTGTATAGCTGGCACTGATCGCGAGATTCCAGGTATGTGGGTATATGCATTCATGGATGGTCGCGAAGAGATTGAGTCTTTAAAGGACCGTATTACAGGTAGATTCTCATGCTACAGCATCTATGATGATAAGGGCGAAATGATCGTTAAGG
This sequence comes from Pseudobutyrivibrio sp., assembly GCA_024684955.1. Taxonomy (GTDB): domain Bacteria; phylum Bacillota; class Clostridia; order Lachnospirales; family Lachnospiraceae; genus Pseudobutyrivibrio. The sequence continues at coordinate 2,033 of JAIKWH010000043.1, read as the reverse complement.
CTAATCACATGATTACACCTAAGCGTGCAGAGGCCATTATCAGCCGCGGTGTTGATGAAAAGGGCGAGCCAATCAGAAAGGTTAAGATCAGAAACGTACTTAACTGCCGCTCTAAGGTTGGCGTTTGCGCTAAATGTTACGGTGCTAACATGGCATCTGGACGTGCTGTTCAGGTGGGTGAAGCAATCGGTATCATCGCTGCACAGTCAATTGGTGAGCCTGGTACACAGCTTACCATGAGAACTTTCCATACTGGTGGTGTTGCCGGAAACGATATTACACAGGGTCTTCCTCGTGTCGAGGAGCTTTTCGAGGCTAGAAAGCCTAAGGGACTTGCTATTATCACAGAGATCCCTGGAACAGTTACTATAGAAGAGGATAAGAAGACCAAGAAGAGAGAGGTAGTTATCACAAATCCTGAAACAGGTGATGTTGAGAAATATCTCATCCCTTACGGATCTCGTATCAAGGTTCAGGAAGGTCAGGAACTTGAGGCTGGTGATGAGTTAACAGAAGGTTCAGTTAACCCACATGATATTCTTGCAATCAAAGGCAAGACAGCAGTTCAGGATTACATCCTCCGTGAGGTACAGCGTGTATACCGTCTCCAAGGTGTTGATATCAACGACAAGCATATCGAAGTGCTTTGCCGTCAGATGTTAAAGCGTATTAGAATAGAAGAGGCTGGTGATACAGACTTTATGCCTGGTTCACTTGTTGATTGGCTTGATTTTGAAGATGCAAACGAGCAGATGGCTGCAGAAGGCAAGGAGCCTGCAACTGGTATCCAGGAATTACTTGGTATCACAAAGGCTGCACTTGCAACAAACTCATTCCTTTCAGCTGCTTCCTTCCAGGAGACAACAAAGGTACTTACCGATGCTGCTATCAAGGGCAAGATAGATCCACTTAATGGACTTAAAGAGAACGTTATCATTGGTCGTCTGATCCCAGCAGGTACTGGTATGAAGAGATACTCTAACATCCCACTTTCTACTGATGAGGATTTCGCAAGACTTAATCAACCAGTAGAGGCCGAGGTAGAGGATGCTTCTGAAGAGGCTACAACATCAGAAGAATTTGTTGACGCAGAGTAAAATCAAATATTAGTTTATTTAAACGAGGGCTAGAGTATTTTAGCCCTCGTTTTTTCACACTTTTAATCTTGACAGATAAAAGACAAGGAAATATAATGTTCTAGCGTGCGTTAGTAGGATTACTATGCTTATTTTTAAGCAAATTCTTACAATTGCATACGCAAAGAATAAATTAGGAGGTAAAAAAGAATGCCAACATTCAACCAGCTAGTTAGAAAAGGTCGTCAGACATCTGAAAAGAAGTCTACAGCACCAGCACTTCAGAGAGGTTACAATTCTCTTAAGAAGAAGCCTACAGAGACATCTTCTCCACAGAAGCGTGGTGTATGTACAGCTGTTAAGACAGCTACACCTAAGAAACCTAACTCAGCTCTTAGAAAGATTGCCAGAGTTCGTCTTTCAAACGGAATCGAAGTAACATCATACATTCCAGGCGAGGGTCACAATCTTCAGGAGCATAGCGTTGTTTTGATTCGTGGTGGTCGTGTTAAGGATTTACCTGGTACACGTTATCATGTAATCAGAGGTACACTTGATACAGCCGGTGTTGCTAACCGTAAACAGGCTCGTTCAAAGTACGGCGCTAAGAGACCTAAGGACGCAAAATAAAATAGCGTAAGACCTTAGGAAATTTATTGTATATCACATAAACTTTGGTTAATGTTGTTATTTTTTCGCTATAGAATAAATACTGCATGAACACAAGTAATTTTGTGAGTACCGTTGATCTAACAAATTTTAGTTAAGGAGGGAAGTATCGTGCCAAGAAAAGGACATACTCAAAAGAGAGACGTTTTGGCAGATCCTATATACAATAGCAAAGTAGTTACAAAGCTTATCAACAACATCATGCTTGATGGTAAGAAGGGTGTAGCTCAGAAAATTGTATATGGTGCATTTGACAAAGTCGCAGAAAAGACTGGAAAGCCAGCACTT
>JAIKWH010000060.1 GCA_024684955.1 Pseudobutyrivibrio sp. | reverse complement strand
AGCGCTGAGCCTGTAACAATCACACTTGGCATTTGGCCAGAGGATACTCTCACAGATGACATTGCAATGCATGAGGGATTCGTAGAGAAGATGGCAGAGGCTCATCCTGAGGTTGAGTGCGTACCTGCATATTACAAATATTCAACAGACACATTTATGCCAATGGTTGAATCAGGCAACTGCCCAACTATTTTTGAAACATGGTTCACAGAGCCACAGAAACTCATCCATGCTGGTGCTGTAGCGGACATCACAGATGAACTAAAAGAAAGAGGCTGGTTAGACAAGATGAATCCAGCAGTTAGAGATCTTCTTTCAGACGAGAATGGAAGAGTATACGGTGTGCCTCGTGATGGTTATGCGCTGGGTATGATGATTAACGTAGAAGTATTTGAAGAGGCAGGTCTTGTGGATGGAGACGGACTCCCAATGTATCCAAAGACCTGGGAGGAATTGGCTGAGACTGCAAAGACAATCAAGGACAAGACAGGTTCTGCAGGTCTTTGCCTCCTTGCAAAAGACAATGCAGGTGGATGGCATTTCTCAAACATTGCCTGGGCTTTTGGAGCAACACTGTGCACAGACAATGGTGATGGCACATTCACATCAAACCTTGATTCAGCAGAGGCTATCAAGGCTATGGAATATGTTAAGTCTCTCAAGTGGGACTATGATGTTTTGACAGCGGACCCAGCAAATGAGGATTGGGGTACAGGATTTACCCAGCTTGGCACTGGTGCAGCTGCTATGTACATCGGTGCAAATGATGCAGTAAATCAGCCAACACAGGTAAACGGACTTCCTACAGACAAACTTGCTATGTGCCCAATTCCAGCAGCTGATGGTGGACAGTTCTCACTGTACGGCGGTACTCCTTACATGTTCTCAAAGGATGCAACAGAGGCTGAAATCAACGCAGCCCTGGATTACCTGGAAATCATGGGCAAGGCTCCAGTTGTAAATGATACAACAATGGAAGGCCTCAAGGCTGATGCAAAAAACAGAGTAGACAATGGTGTACCTGTTATTCGCCCATTCCCAGTATGGACAGATGAGGCATATGTAAAGGCCCAGGAAGATGTTGTTGCAGAGTATCAGAATGTAGATCCTAGATTATTTGAATCATATTTTACAGCAACTGAGACAGAAGGATTGCATGTTGAGGAGCCAGGCAATACTCAGGATATGTATGCTGAGCTGACAAAGGTGCTTCAGGCTGTAATCACAGACAAGAATGCAGATGTTAAAGCGCTTATGAAGACAGCAGATGAAAACTACCAGACAATCCTTGATCAGGCTGCTGGCAAGTAATTTCTAGTCAGTTTCTTCTTTTTCATTTAGGGGGCCAGGCTGGCCTGGCTCCATTTTTAAGTTCGTAGGTCCTCCTATGAATTTAAAAATATCTACAGGAAAGACATAAAGCAGGGAGGTAATACATTGAAAATTAAATTTAAGAAGCGGGATCTCTTTGGCTGGCTAATCATGCTGCCATCCCTTATCCTATTTGCATTTTTTGTTTGGGAGCCACTATTGGAGAATATCAGGATTTCTCTCTATTCAGCAAAAGGCTACGACCTATTAGAATTTGTAGGTTTGGATAACTACATCATGGTTATCAAAAATCCATCCTTTTTTCAAACCTTAAAAAATACAGTAATGTACACTATCTATTCTCTTTTGATTGGATTTATAGTACCTATCATTTTGGGAATTCTGATTTCTGAGACAGTACATCTAAAAGGATTTTTCCGCACTGGAGTCTACCTGCCAAATATTGTACCAGGTCTGGCCATGGTATGGATTTGGTCCTATCTTTTCACCCCAGGTGAGACAGGAGTCCTTAATATTCTCTTGGGCAAAATTGGCATTGAGCCACAGGTTTGGCTGACCAATCCCAAGTGGACCATACCACTGATTGTGGTAGCCCTCACATGGAAGGGGGCAGGCTCTACAGCCTTGGTATACATGGCAAACATTTCTAGCATCAGCCCAGAGTTATATGAGGCAGCCACCATTGATGGGGCAGGTATTTTCCAGAGAATTACTCATGTGACACTGCCATCCATTGGGGGAATTACGAAGACACTACTCATTCTCCAGGTCATTTCTGTATTCCAGGTTTTGTATGAGCCACTGGTTATGACCAACGGAGGACCAAACGGGGCCAGCACCTCGCTGATGATGCAGATGTACCAATATGCATTTAGGGATTACAACTTCCCGGCGGCCAGCGCCCTTTCGGTAATGATATGCATTATCTTAATTGTTCTTAGCGGTCTATACATGAAATTAACAAAAGAGAAAGAGTATTGATATGAATAAAAAAGCAGGCTTTTGGAAAGCATTTGAAAATAAAAAGGACGGGGCAATCAGGTCCTATGATTTGAATTCACCTATGGTCAAAGCCCTGGTGATACTCATCATGATTATATGCCTCATGTTTGTGGTCATCAGCGTATTCCCAATCCTTTGGGTATTTTTGGCCAGTTTTAAGGACATCAAAGAGTTTACGCGTAATGTCACCATCATTCCGGACACTTTTGACCTATCCAGAATCAAGACAACCTGGCAGTCTTTACACTTTCAAAAATATTATTTGAATTCCCTCATATCCGTAACCGGTTCCGTGGTATGCGCAGTATTTTTCAACGGACTCTTAGCCTATGGATTTGGGGTGCTTAGGCCAAAGGGATACAAGATAGCCTACGGCCTTGTTATGTGGTCCCTTCTTATACCTTCCACCACTTGCATAGTGGCAGTATTTAGAAATATTAATCTCATCGGTCTCAACCGCAGTTTTATTCCACTGTGGTTGGCCTTTGGGGCCAACGCCTTTTATGTAGTCCTCTTCAAAGAGTTTTTTGAGGGAATACCAAAGGATCTTTTTGAGGCAGCCCAGTTGGATGGGGCAGGGCCTTTCAAAATATTTACCAGCATAGTCTTGCCACTTTCAAAACCAATCATGGTGGTGGTAGCCATCTTTGCTTTGACGGCAGCATGGTCAGATTTCTTGCTTCCTTACCTGGTGCTCAGCGGCTCTGGCAAGGAGACAGTTATGGTAAAACTTTTCGCCTTTAAAGACACACCAACAGACGCAGTCAGCGTCCTTAGAGCAACACTTTTTGCAATTGTGCCACCTACAGTTTTGTTTGCTATTTTCCAGAGGCAGATAACAGACGGGGCAGCGGCAGGAGCAGTAAAAGGATAGGAGAATTATGGGAAAAATAGCAGACAGATATTTTAAGGTAAATCCATGGAAAATTATTGAGGAGGGCTATGACAAAAACCACAACCAGGTTAGCGAATCAATATTTTCTCTTGCAAACGAATACATGGGAATCAGAGGTTACTTTGAGGAAGGAGTCTCAGCAGATTCCCTAAAAGGTTTTTATTTTAACGGAATTTATGAGAGGGAGAAAAAGCAAAAAAGCGGCTATAAGGGAATCGTAGATTCTACAGAATTTATGGTGAATTCTCTGGACCCCCTCCTTACAAAAGTGGATGTGGTAGGAGAGGAATTGGATTTAGGGAAATGCCAAATCTCAGACTACATCAGGGAACTGGATATGAGATCAGGTCTGGTGACTAGGTCATTTATATGGCATCTGTCAAATGACAGGGATATAAGGGTTTCCTTTAGGAGAATTATCTCCATGGAGGAAAAGGAGGTCATGGTCCAGCAGATTAGCCTAGAGCCTATCAATTTTAATGGTAGGGCAGAGGTAGAGATGGATTCTTCCTTTGACACCATGCAGGTCATGTACCAAAAAAAGTATTGGGACACCATTTTCCAGGACATGGAGGAGGACTTATATTCCATTGGAGGCAAGACCAAGACTACAGGTTTTGAACTCTATTCCACAGCCAGAATTCTGGTAGATAAGAGTCAGGTAACAGACGCTTGCAATGTTATACAAGATGACAAATTGGGCAAAAGATATGCCCTTTGGCTGGAGGCTGGCAAGCCTGTTGATATAACAAAGGTAATCATCAATGTTATGTCAAAGGAGGAGAATGAGGCTGTAATCAAGAGGCTAAATAGAAAAGGGGTATCGGAAAAACTCAACCTGGATACCATTTTAGATTCCAACAAAAAATGGTGGGAAAAGGTTTGGGACCAGTCTGACATTTCTATAAAGGGAGATGATGAGAATCAGCAGGGCATTCGCTTTTGCATTTTCCAATTATTCCAGACATATAACGGGGCGAGAGAGGGAGACAACATTGGTGCCAAGGGTCTGACTGGAGAGGCATATAATGGCAATGCCTTTTGGGACACTGAGACCTACTGCCTGCCCTTTTATATCTTTAACAATTTAAAGGCTGCAAAGTCTCTTCTCATGTTTAGAAAGAACACCCTAAAGGAGGCAAAGGACAGGGCAAAGCAACTGGATTTGCAGGGAGCCTTTTACCCAATTGCCACCATTTCAGGCCGAGAATGTTGTGATTTGTGGCAGCATGCCAGCCTACAGTTGCAGGCATCCACTGCGGTAGCCTACGGTATTTGGTTTTATGAAAAGATGACAGATGACCGAGAATTTTTGCTGGATAGCGGGCTGGAACTTTTGATAGAAATCTGTCGTATGCTTGCCACAAGAGGAGATTGGGACAGGGACCACAAGACATACGGATTCTTTAATGTAATGGGTCCTGACGAATTCCAGATGATGGTAAACAACAACTGCTACACCAATTACATGGGCAAATTTACATTTGAGTATACCCTTAGAGTAATCGGCTCTGTTAAAGGTGATGAGATTGAAAAATATAGGATATTGGCAAAAAGCCTGGGGCTTTCAGATAAGGAACTGAAAGACTGGAGGGAAAAGGCAAAAGCCATGTTGATTCTCCAGGACAAGGAAAGCAAAATCTATGAGCAGCATGAGGGATTTTTCAAGTTGCCTCACCTGGATATTGACACAATTCCTGTGGAGGATTTTCCTCTATACAGCCACTGGTCTTATGACAGGATTTACCGCAACGATATGATAAAGCAGCCGGATGTGCTGATGCTGATGTTGCTATTTAATAGCAGATTTACCCAGGAGGAACTGAGGGCAAACTATGAATACTATGAGCCAAGGTGCATCCACGAGAGTTCTCTTTCACCATCGGTACATTCTATCCTGGCCTGCCAGTTAAAAAAGTTTGATGAGGCATATGACTTTTTCTCCTTTGCCACCAGGATGGATTTGGACAATTACAACAGGAATAGTCATGAGGGCATTCACACCACATCCATTGCAGCAGCCTGGATGAACATTGTCTATGGTTTTGCAGGCTTTAGGTCTGACGGAGAGGAGATTAGCCTTTGCCCAACTTTGCCAAGGAAATGGCAGGGATACAGCTTTAGACTTACCATAGATGGAAAGGTTTTAAACGTAGAGGTGACAGGGGACAAAGTGATTTTGGATTTGTCAAAGGGAGAATTGACAATAAATATTTATGGCAAAAAGGAAAAGATAGGCAAGGAGACTTTGACACTGGAGATACCAGACATGTGGAAAGGAAAATGAGATGGAATGGATCATCAAAGCAGAAGAATTTGATCCAGACAAGGTGGAGTGGAATGGCACCAGGTTTCTGCTGGGAAACGGGAGAATAGGTGTCAGAGGCACACTGGATGAATATGGCAAAGACCAATGTGTGGCTGTAAATATGGCTGGGGTCTATGACCAGGTGGAGGGCAAGTGGCGAGAGCCTGTAAATGCCCCAAACCCAGCCTACACATACATACTTGTGGATGGAGAAAGATATAGTTTGCCTGACAGGGAGCCGGCAAGCCACCAGGAGGGTTTGGATTTTAAGAAGGGAATATTTTTTAGGAAGACTCTCTTTATTACCCCAAGGGGTAGGGTGGAGATTTCCTCTGAGAGGTTTTGCCACTATTCCTATGGGGACTTGATTTGCATGACATACCATGTCAGGGCGGATTTTAATTGTGAGATAGAAATCTATACAGGAATCGACAATGAAATTTGGGATTTGAACGGGCCACACCTAAAGAACACAAGACTTTATGAAGAGGATGGAGTACTTATCTCAGCCAATGAGACCCAGGAGAAAAAAATTCCTGTGGCCACAGGAGAAAAAATCCATGTGGACTTTAGGTGCGAGCGTCAGGTTATACAGGAGAATGACAAGATTCTCCATAGGCTGACATTTATAGCGGAAAAGGATAGGGAATATTCTTTTTACAAATTTATGACTGTAGAAAAGGGCCCCGGGGCGGCAGAAAGAGCAAAAAGCGCAGCCCTAGATTTTTATGAGAAGGGCTATGAAATGTTATACCTAGACCAGGTCAGTGTCTGGGGCAAGTCTTGGGATGAAAGCAGGGTGGAGATAAAAGGCAATGAGGAGGATGAGACCAGAATCAATTACTGCATCTACCAATTAAAAATCCTGGCGCCAAGATTTGATAAAGACCTATCTGTACCAGCCAGAGGACTGTCCGGCCAAACCTATAAGGGGGCAGTTTTTTGGGACACAGAAATGTTTATCCTAGATTACTTTTTATACTCAGATCCTGAGGTGGCAAAGACCCTGATTGAATATAGAATCAAGGGATTAAAGGGAGCAAAAATAAAGGCAAAAGAATATGGATATGAGGGGGCCTTTTATGCCTGGGAGAGCCAGGAGGATGGCTTTGACGCCTGCTCCGATTACAACGTAACAGACGTTTTTTCCGGCAGGGATATGCGCACATTTTTCAGAGACAAGCAGGTCCACATATCTGCAGCAGTTGTCTTTGGGATTATTAAATACATCAAAGCTACAGGAGACACCACAATTCTTAAGGATGGGGCTGATGAGCTAATAATTGAATGTGCGAAATTTTATGACAGCCTATTGTTAAAGAAAGTCCATTCTGACAAATATGAGATTCATGATGTGATTGGACCAGACGAATACCATGAGAGGGTCAACAATAATCTCTACACAAATTTGATGGCCAAGATGGTGTTTGAGGAGGCAATCAAGTTGCTGGAGGAGGGAGAATTGCGGTCACGCTTTGAGGATGACTACAAACACATTTTTATCCCAACCCCAAACAAGGATGGTGTGATTCCTCAGTTTGACGGTTATTTCTCCCTAGAAGATGCCACACTTGATGAGGTCCGCAGCAGGATTCTAAACCCAAAGGAATACTGGGGAGGAGCCTATGGGGTCGCATCCTGGACTCAGGTGATAAAGCAGGCTGATGTGGTTACAGCCTTAGAACTTTTTGCTCAGGAGTATGACAGGGATATTCTAAAAGCAAACCTGGATTACTATCAATCTCGCACTGAGCATGGTTCATCTCTCAGCGCCTGCATGTATGGACTTTTGCATTTACAGCTTGATGAGGTGGAAAAGGCCTATCCATTCTTTGAAAAGACTTCCACTGCAGACTTGGTGCAGGGGGGCAAGCAATGGGCTGGAAACATCTATATTGGAGGTAGCCACCCTGCAGCAGCAGGTGGCGCCTACCAGATGATGATTTATGGCTTTTTGGGCCTGTCATTTGAGGATGGAAAGATAAGTATGAAGCCTCGTCTCCCAAAAGACTGGGAGGAGGTAAAGATTCGCCTGAAATACAGGGGGAATGTGTATGAAATAATAGAGGAGGGTAAGAGGGGGACCTGCACTAAGATTGGTTAAGGTCCTTTACACTCTCTCTTTCCACAAGGGATGTTGGCAGGATGACTTCTGTCTTTGATAAGGATTTTTTCTCCAATTTATCAATCATGAATTCTACTGCTAATTGTCCCTTTTTATGCATGTCCTGGTGGATTGTGGTGAGGGCTGGGGTCACCATCTGGCTGATGAGCATGTCATCAAAGCCAATGATGGACAAATCCTCAGGCACCTTTTTGCCAAGCTGACCCAGGGCGGTCATAACTCCTGCCGCCATAATGTCGGCGGTGGTAACTAAGGCTGTGATAGATGGGTCTTTAATTAGTTCTTTGGCAAGACTCTTGCAGGAATCCAGGTCCATTTCATATTCAAAAACAATTGATGAATCAAAAGGAATTTTGTTTTGGGTCAGGGCCGCCCTATAGCCTAGGTAGCGTTCCTGCAAAACACCCTTGTCCTTTATGATAGGAGAGGTGAAGGCAATGCGCTTGTGCCCCTTTTTGATGAGATATTCTGTGGCATCACAAGATCCCTTAAAATCCTCCAGACCTACATTACAAAAGTTTGGAGAATGCACATAAGAGTCAATTAGGACAACGGGCATGGAAAGGTTGCTTAGGGTGTCATAAAACATGTCCTTAAAAATACCGGTGATGAAGATTCCATCTACGTTCCAATTTCTAAGAAAGGAAACCAGCTCCTCAGGTGTCTCCACAGTGCGGACCATGAGATAGTAGCCATGGTCTCTCAGCACAGATTCAATGATACCTACAAAGGATGCATTAAATGGGTCATCCATAAAGTTTTTATCCCTTTTGGTTATGACATGGTTAATCATGGCAATAACCTTTGATGAATGAGAAACAAGGGATCTGGCAGAAAGGTTTGGGGTGTATCCCAAATCAGCAATTGCCTTTTCTATTTTTTTGACAGTTTCGGGAGAAACGCGACCAGCCCTGCCGTGGATAACATTTGATACGGTGGTTGGACTAACATTTGTAAGTGCTGCTATGTCTTTTATGGTTGCCATGAATTCTCCCTCTCTAATACATTTGGATTTTACTGATGGTTTAATGTTAAACCTACACTACAAAGTTAGCATATCAAAGCCCTTAATACAATTGATTATTTGATATTAACAGGGAGCCAGTTGGCACTTTGTTTTATATGGGGAGGAAACATTTTATTAAAGGAGGGTTTTTAATGAAGAAACAAATGGGAATGCTTTGCTCCATGCTTGCCACAGCAGGAATGCTTTTGACAGGCATAGGGGCAGAAGGAGGAATTGCTATGGCAGCGGAAAATTTTGATATTCCAGCGGCAAGCGCAAGCGGCAGAGTGGGGGCTAGCGTCCCATACACCCGCTATGACTCAGAGGCTGCCGCTATTGGTGGAGGTGCCAGTGTGGCTAATTCTGTGGACTGGGGACAGAGAAATATTGCCAGTCAGGCATCAGGCCAGTCATACGTGAGACTGCCACAGGCTGGCTCTTACGCCAAATGGACAATGAACACTAGTGGTGCTGGTGTAACCATGAGATTTACCATGCCAGATGCAGCAGACGGCAAGGGATTAAATGGGTCTGTTGATGTGTATGTAAACGGGTCAAAGAAAAAGACTGTGGATTTGACCTCGTACTATATGTGGCAGTATTTTTCCAGCGGAAATCCTAGCGACACAGATGACGGAGGAGCATCCTGCTTTGCCTTTGATGAGGTCCATTTCCTCCTGGATACACCTCTCAAGGCTGGGGATGAAATCACCATTATGAGCACCGGTGCCTCAGGCCTAGAATATGGGGTGGACTTTATCGAGGTGGAGGACGTACCTGCTCCTATAGAGCAACCAGCTAATTCTGTAAATGTATGTGATTTTGGGGCAAACCCAGATGATGCCGGGGATGACTATGATGCAATTTATGCAGCCATTGAATATGCCAACAACAACGGCATGGATGTATATATACCCGAGGGCACTTTTAACATTAATCAGACATGGAGACTCTATGGCTCTGACATGAAAATCACTGGTGCAGGCATGTGGTATACAAACATTCAATTCACAAATCCACAGGCTGGTGGCGGTGGTATCTCAGGAGGATGGGATTCAAATACAGGCAGCAGCAAGGATGGGAATTGTAGCAACATAGAATTTTGCAACATGTATATCAATTCCAATCTATGCTCTAGATACAACCAACAGGCAGTCTACAAGTGCTTTATGGATGTCTTTAAGAATAATTCTGTAATACATGACGTTTGGGAGGAGCATTTTGAGTGTGGATTCTGGTTGGGAGATTACAACGGCATCATGGATTATTCGGATGGATTAAAGATTGTAAATTGCCGAATCAGAAACAACTTGGCAGATGGAGTAAACTTCTGTCAGGGTACCAGCAACGCTGTAGTTTACAACTGCAACATCCGAAACAATGGTGACGATGGTCTTGCTATGTGGAACAACACCTATGGCAATGCCAAGGATGAAACAGGCAATATTTTTGCATACAACACCATTGAGTTTATATGGAGAGCCGGTGGTATTGCTATCTATGGCGGTGATGGACACCATATTTACAACAACTACATCATCGATACCTTTATGGCAGCAGGCATCCATCTCAACACCACCTTCGATGGATACAAATTCTCCAATAACAGGGGAATCACTTTTGACAACAACATTCTGGTTAGATGCGGCACATCCTCTGACTCTTGGCAGGAGGAACTAGGTGCGGTGGATGTAAAGCAGGATGTTAAGAATGTAACCTTCAACAATACTGAAATCTATGATTCTCAGCACGAGGGAGTGAGAATTTTAGATGGCAGCCCAAGTGGCATAGTGTTCAACAACACAAAGATTTTTGGAGCCGGTGTGGATGGACAAACAGCCCACTATTCATCTATTAGCCATGAGGGTGCAGCAATTAGATGCGGCGGAGAAGGTGCAGTCTTTAATGGCCTTGAGATTGGAAACATTGCCTACAAGGGCCAGGATGCTCCATATTTCTTTACAGGTGGAGTACATCCAACATTTAACAATGTGACAATTTATGATGACAACGTGGTTTATCAAATTCCAGGATACCCAACTCCTGATGGTTCTCAGGGCGGAGGAGTAGTTGATCCTCTTGATGGCATCAGTGGATATGATTTGAAATTGACAGGTCTCACATGGGAAAAGGAGAATGGTAATACAGCTCTTTCAAATGGAGACAAGGTAGTATTTAAGGCAGCAGTAAAAAATGACTCAAATGTGGACATACCAGAGGGTGTAGCAATTACCCTAAAGGTGACAGTAGATGATGCTGGCAATTACGTAAACACATCATATAAGGATGGCCTAAGGGCTGGAGAGAGTGTAGTAATCACCACCACAAATAAATGGATGGCAACCAAGGGAGGCCATAGATTTGAGGCAAAGGTAGATTATAAGGATAGGTTTGACAAAGAATTGTCTGAGACAAACAATTCTCGTGTTAAAAAAGTAAATGTAAAGGCGTCTAATTCATACTCTTATGTGGAGTCACATGGTGGCTACGACCTGCAGGTGTTGGATGTAAATTATAACAGCCAAACACTAAATCCAGGGGACAATGTGGTATTTAACGCAACCATAGTAAACGCTGGCGATATGTCAATCCCTGCTGGTACTGTAATTGGTGTCCAGTTTAAACTGGATGGAGACAATTCTCTTGTGACCTGGTGCGACAGCTTCCAGAGTGGACTTGGCGCTGGCCAGAGTGTGACTTTAGCAGCAAATGGCGGAATCAATGGAAACTCATGGACAGCAACAGAGGGTAGCCACACTGTCACAGCCTGGGTAGATGATGTAAACAGACTGACTGCAGAAACTAATGAGGGCAACAACACAAAGACCAAGACTTTTGGAATCCCTCTTGCACCAGCATCATATTATGCAGATGCTGAGGGAGCAGATGTATTAAGTGACCTAAACAATATTTATGCGAAAGCAGCAGACTGGACCATGGCAGAACTGGAGGCAGCAGAGGGAGGCTCAGTCACACCTGTAAACCCTGACCCAGAACCTCAGCCTGAGCCAGAACCTGACCCAGAGCCAGAACCTCAGCCTGAGGAGCCAACAGACTATACTAGGGTAACCGGTGGATATGATCTTTTTATTACAAAGATTACTACGAATATTGATGATATCAAGGCAGGAGATGATGTAATATTTACCGCTGAGGTAGTAAATGCAGGCGACAGAGATATTCCTGCTGGAACAATAATCGGAGCCCAGTACCAGGTGGATGGAGACACATCAGTATATACATGGTCTGATAGTTACTCAGCTGGATTAAGGGCAGGAGAGAGAGTTCTTATCACTGCAAACGGTGGCACAAATGGAAATGCTTGGAAGGCTACAGCAGGCAGTCATACAGTCACAGCCTGGGTGGACGATGTTAATAGATTATCAGCAGAGGTAAATGAGAATAATAATAGAACAAGCAAAACTATTAATGTTTCCCAGTCAGAAAACACAAATAGTCAGTATGACCTGGTAGTTACCAGCGTAAGCACAAACAAGGACAGCATTTATGCAGGCCAGGAGCTGGTATTTTCTGCAGAGGTTAAAAACGTAGGCAATCAGGACATCCCATCAGGAACAATCATCGGTGTGCAGTATAGCGTAGATGGCAGCACATCAGTAATCAATTGGTGCGACAACTATAGCAACGGACTTGCAGCAGGCCAGAGCATTCGACTCACAGCCAACGGAGGTACATATGGTAACGCATGGCATGCCACCTCTGGTACCCATACAGTCACAGCCTGGGTGGACGATGTAAATCGCCTACCTGCTGAGGCAGATGAAAATAATAACAAGACTGCTCTTACATTTAACGTACAGTAAAAGGTTAGAAAAAAGCCCCTATTACCTGATGGTAATAGGGGCCTTTCATTTTTTATTAGTCTAATTTCATATCGCCTTCTTTAACCCAGCCAAGTTTCATGGCTATCATGTTAAAGAGTGGTGTGAGGATTGCTGGAAGGACAAATGAGATGAGGATGAGTCCTGCCCAGTCAAAGCCTGTGATGGCTGCCTTGGCTCCTGATTCAACGTCGGCTACCCAACCTGTGTAGACACCAATCTGGCCTACTAGACCGCAAGTACCCATACCTGATGAAACAGCGGCTCCGTTCATTTCCATTTTGAAGAGGCATGTTGCAAGAGGTCCTGTTATTGCTGAGGTGAGGATAGGAGCAATCCAAATGCGTGGATTTTTGATGATGTTGCCCATTTGGAGCATTGAGGTACCGATACCCTGTGATACAAGGCCACCCCATTTGTTTTCCTTAAATGACATAACCGCAAATCCAACCATCTGAGCGCAGCATCCTGCAACAGCAGCACCACCTGCCAAGCCTGTAAGTGAAAGGGCAGCGCAGATAGCAGCAGATGAGATAGGTAGTGTCAGTGCAATACCTACGATTACAGAAACTAAAATACCCATGATGAATGGCTGCTTTGTTGTAGCCCACATGATCAGTGTACCAACAGATGAAGCGGCAGTGCCAAGGGCTGGAGCCCACCATGCTGAAAGGGCGATACCAACTGCGATTGTAACTAGAGGAGTGACAAGGATGTCTACCTTTGTCTCCTTTGAAACAGCTTTTCCGATTTCTGCAGCAATGATTGCTACAAATAAAACTGCCAGTGGGCCACCTGCTCCGCCTAGGGCGTTAGAGGCAAAGCCTACTGTAATCAGTGAGAATAAAACCAGTGGAGGTGCCTGCAGGGCATATCCGATGGCAACTGCCATAGCAGGGCCGGACATTGCTGTGGCAAGACCGCCTACTGTGTATTCGATACCAGCAACTGTGGCAACTGTAGATGTAAGGAATCCGATATGGAACTGAGTTCCAACTGTGTTGATGATAGTACCGATGAGAAGGGAACAGAAAAGACCCTGTGCCATAGCGCCAAGAGCGTCTATAAGGTAACGCTTTACAGAGATTTCGATGTTCTTTCTCTTAAGAAATTCTTTCATAAATTTTCTCCATTCTTGTGAATAATGTTGTGTGTTTCCCTAACCCCTTTATTAGGATTGTATTTATATCAATGCAATATTTTATCTAAAGTGAAAATCTGATACAACACTTTTATTAACTAAAGCAACTCCTATTTTGCCCCATATTTTTGGAATAATTTAACAATGAAAGGGACAAATTTGTTATACTCGTATAGACAAATTATTTGGGGGATAATCTTATGGATAGACCAATTCTTAGAAACAAACTATATCTATACCTGACAGAGTTTTTTGCAGGCATGTCAGTTATGGCTGTAGAGCTGGGAGCCAGCCGTCTGCTTGCTCCATATTTTTCATCATCTCAGATCGTATGGACCATCATAATAGGCACAATCATGATTGCCATGGCCTTGGGAAATTTGTATGGAGGCAGGGCTGCTGACAAAAATCCAAATCCAGACAAACTATATGGCAGGATTATCATTGCAGCAATTTGGATTGGGGCAATTCCTGTGGTGGGAAAATATATCATAATCGCAATTTCCGGACTGCTGATTTTTTCTGTAAACAGCAATTTCCTTGTTTTGGCAGGATTTGTAGCCTGCATGATAATCTTTGTGTTTCCACTGTTTTTGCTGGGCACTGTAACACCATCTTTGGTAAAATTCTCCGTTGATAGCCTGGATGATTCTGGTTCTGTTGTGGGCAAACTAAATGCCAGCAACACAATTGGTTCCATCATCGGCACCTTTGTGCCTACCTTTATCAGCATTCCTGCTGTAGGCACCTCAATTACATTTTTGATTTTTTCAGGGATTCTTTTAGCCCTTTGTATCATTTACTTTGTCACTTCAAAGGTAAATTTTACCAAGGCCAAGAAGGTACCAATTAGCATTTGTCTATTTTTGATATGCTGCCTCCTTGGCCATGACAATTCTTTTGCCTTTTGGCAGTCTAATCTTACCTATGAGGGAGAATCTATTTACAATTACCTGCAGGTCTATGAGGACAGCCAAAAGGTAGTGCTTTCCACCAATGTGCTCTTTGGTGTCCAGTCTGTATATCAAAAGGAAAAGGGCCCTACCGGCATGTATTATGACTATGCTCTGGCCTCCATGTATATGGGGCAGGATGATGAGAATGCCAAGACAAAGGTTTTAGTTTTAGGAAACGGCACCGGTACCTTTGCCACCCAGTGCAAGAGGTATTTTAAGAATACTGATATCACCGGAGTGGAAATCGACCAAAAGATTACAGACCTGGCTCATGAGTATTTTGAACTGGGGGAGGACGTGCCTGTTGTGACCTACGATGGCAGGGCATACCTCAATGCCACTGATGAGAAATATGACGTAATCATGGTGGATGCATACCAGGACATCACCATTCCTTTTCAGATGTCATCCAAAGAATTTTTTACCCAGGTGGCAGACCATTTGACAGAAAATGGTGTCATGGTGGTAAACCTAAACATGCGAAGCCAGCAGGAAAACAACATCAACGATTACTTATCAGACACGATTGGTTCAGTTTTCCCATACATTTACACTGCAGATGTCCAGGGCAACACCAACATGGCACTTTACGCATCAAAGGACCCAGGCATCATAGACAGATTTGAGGAGAGACTTGTCACCGAGAATGACCCTGACTTAATCGTCATGATGGATAGGGTAAACGAAGGGCTGACAGCATACAATCCAGGGGACCTGGTTATGACTGATGACAAGGCGCCGGTAGAATTGCTTGGTATGAGGGTAATAGACGAAATCATAGCCGAGGAAGTTTCCTTCTATAAGGATATATATGAGCGGGAAGGAATCCAGGGACTTATTGGTCAACTATAGGCAAAAAATAGAGATTAAATTACAAGCGGGGCCAATTGTTTTGGCCCTGCTTTTTTTTGTAACTCATCATGAAAAATAAGTATGAAGAATTTTTGAACTTGTAGATATCTTAAATTTCTTAGGCTAAAATAAATTGAGAGGGAGAAGAGATACAGGGGAGGCTTATTCGTGTTTAATTATTCTTACATCATTCCAAGTTTTCTTATTTTAAGTGTAATGCTTACACACTTCTTTTCCTTGCCACGGATATCTGTGCGTCTAAATAGAGTGTTTCTTGCAATATTAACAGTGGAGATACTAGTTATTTCTTTTGATTTAATCTCATCTTATGCAGATGAAAATTATACACATTATTCAGTACCATTACTGCAGTTTCTTAATATGGCCTTTTTCGTCCTTTTTATGGCAAGGGCTTATTTGTTTTACTTTTATACTGAGTGCCTGACCACATTGGATCACGTGGTAACTGACAAGCAGAGGGTTATGCTTTTGACTCCTTTTGCTATCTTTGAATTCTTTACCATTTCAAGCCTTTGGAACGGATGGGTATTCTATATAGATGAAACAGGGTATCACTCTGGTCCATACAAAAATTTAATTCTCTACACAGGACTTTTCTTCTACATCTTCCTATCTATTGCAATAGTAATAATGAAGAAAAGCGTATTCCCAAGAAAGAGGATGTTTTTGCAGGCCTTGGCCTTTAATGTGGTGTTATTGATGGGTGGCGTTATTAGATATTTATTCCCAAGTTATTTACTTATGGATACATTCTGCGTAATGGCGTCCCTTATTATCTATCTATCAATGTCAAATCCGGAATTTCTTTTGGATAGCAAGACAGGACTCTTTAATCAAAAAGCCCTGGCTACATACGTATCAGAAGTGGAGGACCCTAACAGACTCAAATATCTTGGCTTTACCATCCACAATTACAATGAAATCGTGGAAATGTATGGTACAGAGCAGATGGACAGAGGTTTAAAGCAGATAGGTATATATCTAAAGAATAGTTTTAAAAATGCATACTGTTTCTACTGCAGATGGGGTAGGTTTATGATAGTCGGAGAGTTTGATGATGAGATAGTGAGGGAGCAGCTTCACAATCACTTTATTCTCCCTATCAGGGAAAAGGATATGGAACTTTTCTTAAATATTAGTGTGTGTGGTATCAGTGCTCAGGTCAAGTCACCATCGGCACAGTGGCGAGTATCTGAAATATTACATAAACTGGATGCATTAAGCGTTTCATATGCCAGCGAAGATTACCTGTTGACCAATGACAATTTTACAGAATACAGCCAGGATGTGGCCATCAGAAAAAATATCGAGTATGCTTTGGACAATGACCTGATAGAGATTTATCTGCAGCCATTGGTAGATGCCCACACAGGCCGTGTTGTAGCGGCGGAGGCCCTTGCAAGAATATTTAACGAGAATGGCCAGATGGTTTCTCCTGGAGACTTTATTCCAGTTGCAGAAAGAAATGGTAGAATTAATGACATAGGTGAGGTAGTATTGAGCAAGACATGTGATTTCATCAGAGCAAACGATATGGAGTCACTTGGTCTTAGATGGATAAATGTAAATGTATCACCTACCCAGATGCAAAAGACAGACCTGGGAGATATCTTTGACAATTGCCTGGCGGCAAAAGGTGTTGACCCGTCCATGGTCCATATCGAGATTACTGAGGAGGCAATGGTTGACACAGGGCTGTTAAAGAGGCAACTCACATCTATGATAGATAGGGGATATCAGTTTGCACTGGATGATTATGGCAAGGGCTATTCTAATATAGTTCGCCTAAAGAGATGTCCATTTGTAAATATCAAGTTGGATCTAGAATTGGTTTGGGATTATTGCAAAGAGCCAGACGAGATTCTGCCAAATATGGTTTCCGGCTTTAGGAATATGGGATTTACAGTTACTGCTGAGGGCGTGGAAAACCAAGAATACGTTCAGGCCATGAGAGACATTGGAGTAGATTATCTCCAGGGATATTTCTATTCTAAACCTCTTCCTACCGCGCAGTTTGTAAAGCGAGTGATAGAATTAAACAAATTGGCTGATGGACGAGTGAGAGAATTAAAAAGGGTTACGAATATTTCATGACAAAAAAAGCATTAATAGCAATGAGTGGAGGGGTGGACAGTTCTGTGTCCGCCTTTCTTATGAAAAAACAAGGGTATGAGTGTATGGGCGCCAACATGCGCCTATACTCAAATGAGGATATTGGAGAGGACAGTACAAATACCTGCTGTTCTCTTGATGATGTAAGCGATGCCAGGGCGGTTGCAAACCTCCTTGACATGCCTTTTTATGTGTTTAATTTTCAGGAAGAATTTAAAGAATATGTCATCGACAATTTTATTTCATCATACCAGCATGGCGTCACACCAAATCCTTGTATAGAGTGCAACAGGCATCTCAAGTTTGCAAGGTTTTATAAGCGTGCCCGGGAATTGGGCTGCGACCTGGTAGTAACAGGCCATTATGCCAGAATAGAGCAGGATGAAAATACCGGCAGATGGCTCCTGAAAAAGGCTATCGACCCATCAAAGGACCAGTCATACGTCCTCTATTCTATGAATCAGGACCAGTTGGAGCACACAAGATTCCCACTGGGAGCCATGACCAAGGATGAGGCCAGAGCTATCGCTGCTGAAAATGGTTTTATCAATGCCAAAAAGCATGATAGTCAGGATATTTGCTTTGTACCAGACGGAGATTATGCATCCTTTATCATTAGGCATACCGGCAAGACTTTCCCAGAGGGTGATTTTGTGGACGAACAAGGCAATGTGCTGGGCCGTCACAAGGGAATCATCCACTATACCATAGGCCAGAGAAAGGGTCTGGGTATTTCTTCCGATAGGCCATATTTTGTTTGCAATATTGATGTGGAAAGGAACCAGGTGGTGTTGACCCACGACCCTAACAGGTCATCTACCACTCTTTACGCGGACCAACTAAACCTTATTTCTATAGAAAAGATAGAGGAGCCAATCCGGGTAAAGGCCAAGATTAGATATCACCACAATGAGCAGTGGGCCACAGTATCTATGGATGGCAAGGACCGGATTAAGGTAGTTTTTGATGAGCCACAGAGAGCCATAACCAAGGGACAGGCCATTGTTATGTATGACGGCGACCTGGTTGTAGGCGGTGCCAGAATCGTGGAATGCCACTAATAGAATTAACAGATTGTTCACTCCCTAGGAATACATAAAGCCATAATTGGGGTTGAATTAAATAATATTCGTGCTATACTCACATCAGTTTTGTTTTTAGTGAATGTAGCAAAGGAGTTATTATGCTTGAGTTCACAACCCTAATGGAGGAGAGTGTTAGAAACATATCTCC
>JAIKWH010000041.1 GCA_024684955.1 Pseudobutyrivibrio sp. | reverse complement strand
AAAACTGGAGAAAAAGGAAAAGGCAGAGATGGGGACAACCATGGTGGTTTCTTTTGCCTTGGCTCTTGGAATATTCTTTGCCCTACCATATTTTATTTCTCTTTTGCTGGTAAAGTTTATTTCATCCCCTGCACTTTTAGCTTTTATTGAGGGCTTAATCCGCATCGGAATTTTTATAGGATATGTGGCAGCCATTTCTCACATGGAGGATATTAAACGTACCTTTATGTATCATGGGGCCGAGCACAAATGCATCAATTGCATAGAAAGCGGGCTGCCTCTCAATGTGGAAAATGTGAGAAAGTCCACTAGATTCCACAAGAGATGTGGAACAAGCTTTATCTTTATTGTTTTCATTATCTCTGTCTTTATATTTATGTTTATCAATTTTGATAACACATGGCTAAAACTATTGGCTAGACTACTTTTAATCCCAGTCATTGCCGGGGTATCCTACGAATTTATCAGATTGGCTGGCAGAAATGACCGGGGACTAATCAATGTTTTGTCTGCCCCAGGCATTTGGCTCCAGCATTTGACTGTAAAGGAGCCGGACGACGATATGATAGAGGTGGGCATTGCTTCTGTTGAGGCAGTCTTTGATTGGAAGAGTTTCCTAGAGGAAAATAAGGAGATGTCATGAAATATAGTGAGGCCCTAAAATTTGGCCAATCATTATTGGAAGGAAAAAATATAGCAGATGCCAAGTTTGATGCTTGGTATCTGCTTTCTCACGTCAGCGGCATGACCAGGTCAGACTACATATTAAAGGGGGAGGACCAAATGCCAGAGGCTGAGATGAATAAATACAGGGCTGTCCTGGAGAAAAGGGCAGACCACACACCACTGCAATACATTACCGGAGACCAGGATTTTATGGGGCTGACATTTTTGGTAAACGAGAATGTGCTTATCCCTAGACAGGATACTGAGGATTTGGTGGAGCATGCTATAAAATGCTGTCCTGAGGGTGCCAGAGTTTTAGATTTGTGCACTGGCAGCGGATGTGTTATTATTTCTCTTGTTGCAAAAAAAGAAGGTGTCAGTGGACTGGGCACAGACATTTCTGAAAAAGCCCTGGAGGTGGCAAAAGTAAATGCCGCCAGGCTTGCACCAGGCAGGGTAGACTTTGTCTGGGGAGATATGTTTGAGCCGGTAGATGGAAAGTTTGATATGATTCTTTCCAATCCTCCATACATCCCTAGCGAGGTGGTGGATGGTTTGGAGCCGGAGGTAAAGGACCACGAGCCTAGGCTCGCTTTGGATGGCACCCAGGATGGGTTGTTTTTTTATAGGACTATCACATCTCAGGCTCCTGCCTATTTAAAGGAGGGGGGATGCCTGATGGTGGAAATAGGCTATGACCAGGGAGAGGATGTGGCAGATTTGTTTACATCCGCTGGTTTCAAGAATGTAGAGGTAATAAAAGATTTGGCAAAGAATGATCGTATAGTAAAGGGTAATCTCTAGCTGGGCTAAATATTTTTTGGCGACTGTAAATTAGTTTATAAGAGAGGTTACAAAAATGTTTGATAGATTAGAAGATTTAGTACTTAGATATCAGGAGGTTATGAACCTTCTTTCAGAGCCTGATGTTGCAAATGACAACAGGAGATTTACTGCCCTTATGAAAGAACAGGCTGAACTTGCTCCAATCGTAGAGGCATATACACAGCTTACAAATCACAAGAATAATATAGAAGAATCTCTTGCGATTCTCGATGAGGAAACTGACGAGGATATGAGAGAACTGGCAAAGGAAGAGATGAAGGAAAGCCAGGCAGAGGTTGAGCGCCTGGAGAATGAACTAAAGATTTTACTTCTTCCAAAGGATCCTAATGATGACAAGAATGTTATTGTGGAAATTAGAGCCGGTGCAGGTGGTGAGGAGGCAGCCCTTTTTGCCGCAGAGATTTATCGTATGTATGTCCACTATGTAGAGTCTAGAGGCTGGAAGGTAGAATTGCTAGAGGCCGAGGAGACTGGTATCGGTGGAATGAAAAATATCGAATTTATGGTCAAGGGACAGGGTGCATACTCGATTCTCAAGTATGAGTCAGGTGTACACCGTGTACAGCGTGTGCCAGAGACAGAGTCCCAGGGCCGCATTCAGACATCTACTTGCTCAGTTGCAGTTATGCCTGAGGCAGAGGAAGTGGATATTCAGATTGAGGAAAAGGATATCCGTATTGATGTTATGCGTGCCTCAGGAAATGGTGGTCAGTGTGTCAACACTACTGATTCCGCTGTACGTCTGACTCACTATCCTACAGGAATCGTTATCTACAGCCAGACTGAAAAGTCTCAGCTGCAGAACAAGGAAAAGGCCTTTGCTCTCCTGCGTGCAAAGTTGTACGACATGAAATTGCAGGAGCAGCAGGATGCTGAGGCAGCAGAGCGACGTTCTCAAATTGGTACTGGTGACAGAGCGGAAAAGATTCGTACATACAACTTCCCACAGGGACGTGTTACAGATCACCGTATCAACTTGACTTTATACAAGTTGGACAAGATTATGAATGGGGACATTCAGGAGATACTAGATGCCCTTATTGCTGCTGATCAGGCGGCAAAGTTGGCAAAGATGAACGAAAAATAGAGGGGAATATGAAATTACTTAGTTTTGCGGTACCATGCTACAATTCTGCAGAATATATGGAGCATTGTGTAGAGACTCTTTTGCATGGTGGTGAAGATGTGGAAATCATCATTGTGGATGATGGTAGCCAAAAGGACAATACAGGGGAGATTGCAGACAGGCTGGCTGCTGCTCACCCTACTATTATAAAGGCAGTGCACCAGGAGAATGGTGGCCATGGTCAGGCTGTAAACACAGGTCTTAAAAATGCTACAGGTCTTTATTTTAAGGTAGTGGACTCAGACGACTGGGTGGATGAGGAGGCCTATGACCAGATCCTTTCAGTATTGAGAAAGACAGTGGACGAGGGCAAAAATTTGGACATGCTCCTTTCCAATTTCGTATACGAAAAGGAGGGTGCAGCCCACAAAAAGGTAATGAGATATTCTCACATACCAACTGACAGATATATAGGCTGGGATGACTGTGGTCACTTTAAAAAGGGACAGTACATTCTCATGCATTCTGTAATTTATAGGACTGGGCTTTTAAAGGATTGCAAAATGGAATTGCCAAAGCATACATTCTATGTAGACAATCTTTATGTATTCTACCCACTTCCTTATGTAAATGATATCTACTATCTGGATGTGGATTTCTATCGTTATTATATAGGAAGAGAAGACCAGTCAGTAAATGAGAAGGTCATGATTGGCCGTATCGATCAACAGATAAAGGTCAACAAGCTTATGCTGGATGCTTATGATTATAAAAACATTAAAAACCAGCGGGTCAAAGAATACATGTACAACTATCTGGAGATGATAACTGTTGTTTCCACAATTCTTCTCATGAAAAGTGGCACCCCAGAGCATCAAAAGAAGCGACATGACCTTTGGGATTACATTGAGGATTTTGATCCAGAATTATACAAGAAACTTAGATATGGATTCATGTGCTTTTTCACTAACTTGCCTGGCAAGAGCGGAAGGGTCGTATCTGTATCACTTTATAAAATCGCACAGAAGGTAGTAGGATTTA
Source organism: Pseudobutyrivibrio sp. (assembly GCA_024684955.1). GTDB lineage: Bacteria > Bacillota > Clostridia > Lachnospirales > Lachnospiraceae > Pseudobutyrivibrio. Next base: position 313 of record JAIKWH010000041.1, on the reverse strand, counting down.
ATTAGCTCTGATGGCTAATCAAAACCCTACCGGGCTAGAGAAAACCCCATGCAGTAATAATGCATGGGGTTTTTTGCCTAAATTTGCCAGTTGTTGCCAAAGGGGTTACAAAAGAAAGGGTAATAGCATATATTATTTTAACGAAGGAATGAAACTAATTAATTCATGGTCGGTCAGGGCAAAACAGTGGAATCCTGATAGACAAATAATCATAAAAAGGGGAGCTGAATATATGAGAAACTATCCTTTCCTGAAAAAGTTCATATCACTTGGACTGGTGTTAGCATTACTTGCGTCTACATCATTAAATGCT
>JAIKWH010000074.1 GCA_024684955.1 Pseudobutyrivibrio sp. | reverse complement strand
AAGCAGCGTCAGGTTGAAGGATTATACCGCGATGCAGCAGTTATCAATAGTTATCGTACAGCAGCCCATGTTGCTCAGTTCTTTGCAGGCGCAGACCTCTTTGAGGCAAAAGCTAATCTTGCAAACAAGTTAGGAGAACTTAACACAATTGGCAAGATTAAGAGAAATGCAACAATCGCTCGCGTTAAAGCAGATAGAAAGGTTTATAAGGCTGAGAAGGCTGTATCTGCAATCGTGGCAGCAATCGATGAGGTTAGAAACTTGGCAGCAGTTGCAGACCTTGCAAATTCTAACTTAGACACAATCGCTGAGATTATTGCAGGTGCAGAGCAGAAAACAGGTGCTGCACAGGCAAGACTTAACGATAGAATTCGTCGCGAAAGAGAGGCAAATGAGTCAGGCGAGACACCTCGTCGTTACCCAGCAATCTCTCTTGAGGGAACAGAAATTACAAATATCGCTGACGAGGCAGTTGCTCTTGCAGCTGAGCCAGCCGCAACAACTACAAGACGTCGTGCAGCAAGACCTGTTCAGGTAGCAGTTGCTGATACAGAGGTTGAGGAAGTTGAGGAAGTTGTAGAAGAGGCTCCAGTTGAGGAAGAGACAACTGATGAGGAAACTCCAATCACAATCGGCGATGAGGAAACACCTCTTGCAGGTCAGGAGAAGAGCATGGCTAAGACATGGATGTGGATCATCCTTCTGGTTATCGCAGCAATCACAGGAAAGGCTGCTTATGACAAGAAGAATAAAAAAGGCATCTTTGCTGACAAGACAGAGCTTTAATCCTAAATAAGAATTAAGCATATCCCCCAGGTTTAAAAACCTGGGGGTTTTTTTATGCACGAAATATGGTCTTTTTGTCAAAAGATTTATAAAATAATAATAGTATTCTTAATAATAAACTCAGGAGCAGGTAATGATTTATAACTTTAATCTAGGAATAGGATGGGCATCCAGTGGGGTAGAGTATGCTCAAATCTATAGGGCAAAGCTTTTTAGAAGACTTGGTTTTGATGCCAAGTTTATATTCACAGATATGTTTCCCACTGAAAATTTGGAGCATTTCACATCCAATATTGGATTTGAAGATTCTGAAATCATCTGGCTTTACACTTTTTTTACAGACCAAAAGATTAGCCCTGTCACATACACCCTCTCAGATTTGGAGAAAAGCTTTGACAGGATTCCGCTTAAAAAAACCAGGGATAAAAAAACAGTTAAATATATATTTGAAGGTAAGGATAATTTTTATACCTGTTATATGGTGGATGAAACCAGTGACAGGGTTCACAGAGTAGAATATGTTTCCTCAGGCCTTTTGGTGCGCAAGGATTATTTTACCTATGTTAGGTCCTACAGCGAATACTATGCCCCTCTTGATAACAAGGCCCATATGTATCACAGGCGCTTTTTCAATGAGGATGGCAGCCTGGCCTATGAGGAGATTAACGACGATGGCAATGTGACATACCGATTTAAAGACAGGATACTTTGTGGCAAAGAGCAACTTGTGGCATACATGGTAAAATGTCTTGGTCTTACGGATAATGACACGATTATTATAGATAGAACCACTGATGTGGGTCAGGCTATTCTCATGAATGCGGGAGATGCCAGGGTAGGAGTGGTAATTCATGCCGACCATTATTCAGAAGGTGCCACAGACCAGGACTATATCCTTTGGAACAACTATTATGAGTATCCATTTAGCCAATACAAACATATAGATTTTTATATAGCAAGCACTGACGCCCAGAGAGAATTGCTCAATTATCAATTTGAAAAATACCTTGGCGTAAAACCGAATGTTGTAACTATTCCCGTGGGCAGCATTGACGAGAGAATATATCCGGACAGGGAAAGAAAAAATCATTCTTTGATTACTGCATCCAGACTAGCTGATGAAAAGCATATAGACTGGATAATAAGTGCAGTGGTAGGGGCAAAGGAGGCAGTGCCCGATTTGACCCTTGATATATACGGCAAGGGAGCCAATGAAAAGTCCCTAAAAAAACTTATAGCAGATTCTCAGGCTGAAAGTTATATCAGGCTAATGGGCCAGCATGATCTCAAAAATATTTATAAGGATTATCAGGCCTATATAGCAGGGTCTATGTCGGAGGGCTTTGGCCTGACTCTTATGGAGGCAGTTGGCTCAGGCCTGCCAATAATTGGCTTTGACGTACCCTATGGCAATCCTACTTTTGTGGACCAGGATAAAAATGGTTATTTGATTCCTGTTAATGCAAAAATGGACGGTAGGCAAAAGGTGGAGGAACTAAAAAAGGCTATTGTAAAACTTTTTACAGAGGCAAATTTAGAAGAATTCTCCAGACATAGTTATGACGTTGCTGCGGATTATCTTACTGACGAGGTTATGAATAAATGGAAAGCATTGATAGAAAAATAGTTTTACTCTTAGATTCATATAATGAGCCGGGGAGGATGCTGATAGAGTCCTTTGAGGCTGCAGGAGTCGTGGTGGAGTCCGCCTGCATTAATGATGATGGTTTTTTGCCGGAAGGGGTCACATCTGTCTATGGCTTTTTCCTTGGAAAACCTATGAATGCAGCAGATTATCTTGGCAAGCCAAGATACTTTAACCAAATTACTGTGCCAGATTATTGGGAGATATCAGGGAATAATTCTAATGCAAAGGTTATGGACATGGGCACTGAGCGTGCCAGGATTTTTTACACTGAGCCGGCAAACAAAAGACATGTAAAGGTGGTGGATTGGCTGGACGAATATGGCAAGGTAAGGTATTCCGACCACTATAACAAGTACGGTTGCCTGTATGCCCGCACCATTTTTAATGCCAAGGGTCAAAAAGTGGACAAGACCTATTTTGACAATGAGGGTCGAGAGATAATCTTGGAAAATTTTGTGACTGGGGATATTATCCTAAATTATAAAGGCCAGGTTTACATGTTTAAAAACAAGACGGACTTTACCCTCTTTTTCTTAGGAGAATATGGATTTAAGGAGGGGGATAGACTCCTGTTTAATTCTCTTTCCACCCCATTTTTTGTATCCCAGAGGCTGCCGGACAATGGACATGGAGACATTCTCTTTTGGCAGGAGCCAACAGGCGAGCAGATTCCTGGCAATATGAAAATTATATTGGATAATAATTCAAGTCGCACTGGGGCTATTTATGTCCAGAGAAGAAATTCTTATGACCAACTGATTTCCCTTGGGGCAAGCCCAGAGATGGTACGTCCTTTGGGCTATATCTATAGTTATAAGCGCGAGAATAGTCTTGGCAATGAGGTTTTAATCTGTACAAATTCTGACCAGTTGGAGGCTATAGAAAGCCTTGTGACAGGTCTTGACAATATGCACTTTAATATTGTGGCTATTACAGAGATGTCCGCCAAACTCATGTCTTTGCAGAAATACCAAAATGTTAGTCTTTATCCGGGCATCAAAGCAGATTTGGCCCAGGAAATGTTTGATACCTGCAATATTTATTTGGATATCAATTATGGTGGAGAAATTCTTTCCAGCCTGCAGGAGGCATATTACAACAATATGGTAATATATTCTTTTGAGGCTACCTGCCATGCCAGATCTCTTGTGGCAGGAGAGCATATTTATGCCATAGGCCAGGAAAAGGAAATGATTAAGGCAATAAAAAACATAGATTGGGCAAAGGCTATTAGCCTGCAGCATGCCAAATCTATGGAGGAGTCGGTAGAAAAATATAAAAACATATTATAGCAAGAACGAGCGCCACCAATCCGAAATCACTTGATTTCAAACTGATGGCGCTCCTAAAAATCAGGTCCCAATGGATTATACCTCTCAATCTCTAAATTTTGTCGCGTGTTTCTTAATAACTACTGATTACTAAACATTAATTCTCTGGTGGACCTTACCTCCCTTTCTTCTTATTTTTCTTGTTCCTTTATTGTGATTAAATTATATTATGTGAAGAGGGAAATTGCAAGATAAAACATAGGATAAATTTATATTTGTCAGAATATTTAATAATTGCGAGAATGTTTTGTGAAAAATCCCAGTTGTAATTTTAGAAATGCAGTAGGAATGGGCCTTGGTGGGACTGAGGTGGAAACTATGAAAAGATTGAATCAAAGTGTAAAGAAAACAATTTTTAAATCTAACACAGCGATGGTGCTGGTGACTTTGCTTACATTTTTGCTGGTAAACGTGACCCTGCTATCAATATTTGCAGATACATATGAAAAAAGCATTGTAGAAACATCTGAACTGGATGAAAAGGCTTTTGAGGCCAAAGAACTTTTAGAGGCCACTGTAAAAGATAGCAACTATAGATTTGGTAAAACCTTGCCTCAAGAACTGCTGAACATGGGATACCAACTTTATGTAATAGAAAATGATCGACTGGTTTATTCTAATTTCTCAGAGCCAGAAATAGTGGATGAGTACTTGCGCAAACAGATTATTAAGGATGGCAAATGTCATATTTATGTCCAGGGCGGCGTGAGCGTTATTACTCTGGCCTCACTAGAAACTGAAATGGAATTCTACTCTGTGGCTGGTGAGTACAGCGAACTTTGGGATAATGAAAGAGCCTCAAGGATTTTTATTTGGCTTTTCTTAGCAGAAGGGTTGGTTAGTATTCTTTTCCTTTATGCTATGAGTCAGTTTTTTACAAGAAGATTGACTAAGAAAATCATGACCCCTCTGAATCAATTAACTGATGGAGCAAAAAGAGTACAAACAGGAAATCTGACCCAGGAGATAAATTATAAGGGAGAAACAGAGTTTGAGCAGGTTTGTAAAAACTTTAATGAGATGCAATTCTCAATACTAAAAGGTAACCAGGAGAAGGAAAAATATGAGAAGGCGAGAAGAGATATGGTTGCTGGTATATCTCACGATCTTAGGACTCCACTTACTGCAATAAAAGGCAGCGTAAAAGCTCTTCAAGATAAAGTTGTTTCCAGCCCAGAGATGGAAGAAAAGTTTTTGGATACCGCTTATAGAAGGACTCTTGAGTTGGATAGTTTGATTGAAAGGCTCTTTTATTTTTCTAAATTGGAAACAGGAGGTTTGGCCTTTGAATTTGAAAGAGTTCTCATCGATGATTATCTAAGAGGATATATTGATGAGGCAAAACTCATGTATCAAGAGTACAATTTGTCATTTGTTTATGATTCCAAGTTTAGTGATGGCGTGGTGGAAATTGATAAGTCCCAAATGAGGAGGGTCTTTGAAAATCTTATAAGTAATACCATTAAATATGCAATGGTAGAAAATATTGTAATTAATGTGGAATTAGATCAGAGGGATAACAATATTATTATTAAGTATTGGGACAATGGTAAAGGAGTGCCATCAGATAAACTGCCTCATTTATTTGAGGAGTTTTATAGGGTGGATGAATCTAGGAGTCAGAAAGAAGGAAGTGGCCTGGGCCTGTATATAGTCAAATATATAGTCCAGGAAATGCATGGCTCTATTTCGGTAGGAAGTAATCAAGGATTATTGTTTGAAATGGTGTTTCCTGGTGTGGAGGTAAATAATGGCTAATATCAGTAAGATCCTAATTGTAGAAGATGATGAGGATATAGTGATGATTGAACAGGCTTATCTTTCTTCTGCAGGATTTGAAACGGTGGTTATAGCAGATGGAAGAGAAGTAAAACCATATATTATGTCAAACCAGATTGATTTGATCTTATTAGATGTCATGCTGCCAGGCATGGATGGGTATGCAATCTGTAGAGAAATCAGAGATATGGTTGATATTCCAATTCTAATGGTTACTGCCAGGACGGAGTCAGTGGATAGATTAAAAGGCTTTGGAAATGGTGCAGACGACTATATTCTTAAACCTTTTGACCCTGCAGAATTAGTGGCAAGGGTTAATGCTAATATTAGACAACACATGCGTAGCATTCAAAATAACCTGTCTAAAGACAATGAGGCATTGAAGGAAATTATAGTAGGAGATTTGAGGATAATTCCTGACTCGTGGATTGTGTATAAGGGAGAAGAGGAAATCAGGCTACCAAATAAAGAATTTGAATTACTCTCATTTCTGGCCCAAAATCCCAATATAGTTTTTTCGAAAGAACAACTCTTTGAAAAAATATGGGGCTACGACTATGTGGGGGATAGCGCTACTGTTATGGTTCACATAAACAGGATAAGAGAAAAAATAGAAGATAATCCCAAAAATCCTACATTAATAGAAACAATATGGGGAGCAGGTTACAGATTCAATAAAAAGTAATTGTTTAGAAATTGTTTAGTTTTTATCTCTTTTTTATTTAAAACCAGGTTTTAATATGGGTGACAAAGAAAAGGAGTAAAAACAATGAGCGATTTAAAAACAAATAATCAAAAGAATAATGTTAATAAAAAAAGAAAAATTAATCCTATCCAATTGTTTAGGCATGTAATACAAATCATAGCCTACATCACTTTCCCAGGTCTTTTTGTAGATACATTTAGGTCTATGGGACTATTGGTGTCAACTATAATTGCTGGTAACTGGACAATGGCTGACAACGGGTTACAGACTTTGCTGATAGTTGGTTTGCTGATTATAACAGCATTGTTTGGACGATTTTTCTGTGGATTTATTTGTTCATTTGGAGCAATGCAAGATTTTCTCAGTTTTATAGGTAGAAAACTGAGAATTAAAAGAGTGAGAGTGCCACACAAAGTAGATAAAATCCTCAAGCACGCAAAGTATGTTATTCTAGCTGTCATTGCTTTTTTTGTTTGGGGTGGTGGAATAGCATTATTTGATTCTTCATATAGTCCATGGCAAGTTATGGAAAGTTTTATGTCATCAGGAAACCCTGAATTTAGTGTATTTGCATCTGTTGGTGGAATACTTATGGGAATTATTATGGTAGGTTCTCTATTTATTGATAGATTCTTTTGCAGATACTTTTGTCCTTTGGGAGCCATATTTGCTATTACATCCCGTTTGCGTATTTTTAAGATAAAAAAACCTACAGCAAAATGCGGCAATTGCAAGGCTTGCAGTAATGCATGTCCAATGAATGTAAATATGAAAGTATATGAGGCAGTGAATTCTGGAGAATGCATTGACTGCATGAGGTGCAAAGGCACATGCCCTTCTAAAAATATTAGTTTTGGAATAGATAAATAGATAATTAAGGATTTGCTTGACTTGGCACCCTATCTTCTGTAGAATACATATTGTTCGCAGAAGTGGCGGAATTGGCAGACGCGCAGGCTTCAGGTGCCTGTGGTAGCAATATCGTGTGGGTTCAAGTCCCATCTTCTGCATGAAAAGATAGCAGTGCTAAATGCACTGCTTTTTTTGTGCACGATTCTTGAGTTTTTCACTTTAATTGGCTAAAGTAATGTGCTAAAATAAAGAATATTTTATTAAGGAGGAGTAATAATGAAAAAGAAGTTTTTATCTATGCTTATGATTGCTTCTGTGACAGTTGCTACGTTTGCTGCATGTGGAAGTTCTGATAGTGCGAAAAATGAGAAAGAAAATGCTGCAGAGGAGACTGTAGAGGATACTACAGGAGGTGCAGCTGATGGAAAAGTATACAAGGTTGGTATCGTACAGTATGTTGACGATGCCTCTTTGAATCAGATTGTAGACAATTTGGAAAAGAGACTGGATGAATTGGCTGAGGAAAAGGGTGTAACCTTTGAATACGAGGATTACTATTACAATGGTCAGGCTGATTCTACTACCATCAACCAGATTGTAACTGAGCTCATCAATGATGAGGTAGATGTGCTGGTGCCTATTGCCACACCTACTGCTATGATTTGCCAGTCAGCCACAGAAAAGAATCAGATTCCAGTTGTATTTGCAGCAGTTTCTGATCCAGAGGGAGCAAGCCTTGTGGCTTCAAATGATGCCCCTGGCGCCAATATTACAGGTACATCAGATGCCCTTAATACAGAGGCTATTTTTGACATCATGTTTACCCAGGACAAGGAGATTGACAAGGTTGGTCTCCTTTATGACAAGGGACAGGATTCATCTGCAGCACCAATTGCTACTGCCAAAAAATATCTTGAGGAAAAGGGCGTAGAGGTAGTAGAAAAGACTGGTACAAAAAATGATGAGGTTATGCTGGCAGCCGATGCCCTTATTGCAGAGGGAGTAGATGCAGTATTTACACCTACTGACAACACAATTATGACAGCAGAACTTGGCATCTATGAGAAATTTATCGATGCTGGAATCCCTCACTACTGTGGTGCCGATTCCTTCGCATTAAACGGAGCATATCTGGGATACGGAGTCAACTACGCAACACTTGGTGTGGAGACAGCCAATATGGTTGCAGAGATTTTGGTAGATGGAAAGAATCCAGCTGAGACTCCAGTTAAGACTTTGGACAATGGAACTGCAACAGTTAACACTGAAACTGCCGCAGCCTTAGGCCTGGACTATGAGAAAATCAAGGACCTTAGCGACGGATTTGTAGAAGTACAGACTCAAGAAGAGTTTGATTAATAAATCATTTATCAGCACCTATGTTTTTTAAATATTTAAGGCAAGTAGCCCAAGAAAATTTAAAAGACAGATGGTGCTGATTTAAGGAGTGTTATGAACATTTTTACTGTTTCAATATTTCAGAGTGCCTTAGAATTAGGGTTGATTTACGCCCTGGTTGCTTTGGCCCTTTTTATTTCATTTACAATACTTAATATTGCAGACCTTACCACAGATGGATGCTTTACTTTGGGCTGCGCTGTTGGTGCAATGGTTACCCTGGCTGGTCATCCCTTTATTGCCCTCTTTGCGGCAATGATTTCCGGCGCCATGGCAGGCTTTGTTACAGCCTTTTTACAGACTAGGCTGGGGGTTGAATCCATACTGGCGGGAATTATAGTAAACACAGGTCTTTACACTGTAAATATTGCCGTCATGGGATTTTCGTCACTGACAAATCTCTTTGGTTGCGACACTATTTTTAGACTGGTGGAGGATAGGGTATCAGAGGCCCTGGCAGGATGGGACAAGGTGGCTTTGCTTCTTATAATAATTGCAGTTGTTGCTGTGGCACTTTGGTGGTTCCTTGGCACCACTCTTGGTATGTCAATCAGAGCTACTGGCGATAATGCAGACATGGTAAAGTCATCATCTATCAATCCAACCTTTACAATCACAGTTGGCCTTTGCCTGGCAAATGCTTTGACAGGTCTTTCTGGAGCCCTCATTGCCCAGTATCAAAAGTCTGCAGACATTAATATTGGAACAGGCATGGTAACAATCGCCCTGGCTTCCCTTATCATTGGACAGTCCTTGATTGGAAACAAGGGAAGTACTGCCAGGAGAATTCTTGGAACAATCCTTGGCTCAGTCCTTTACAGATTTATAGTTGCAATTGCCCTTCGTCTATCTGTGCCAGCAGAGGCTCTAAAACTTGTTTCTGCCCTCATAGTTGCAATAGCAATTGCAGCCCCATATGCAAAAAAGAAATTCGCTTTGAAAAAGCGAGAGATTGCAAACTATAGGACATCGGGAAAGGAGGAAGGCAATGCTTAAATTAAACGATATTTCAAAGACCTTTAATCCCGGAACTGTAAACGAAAAGACTGCAATTGACCATCTTACCCTAGAGCTTAAAGATGGTGATTTCGCCACTATCGTAGGGTCAAACGGAGCCGGAAAATCCACAATGTTTAATGCCATCGCCGGTACCTTTATTGTGGACCAGGGCAATATATATCTGGATGGTGAGGACATCACCTTTAAAAAGGAGCATGTCCGCAGCAAATACATAGGTCACCTTTTCCAGGATCCTTTAAAGGGCACAGCCCCTACCATGACCATAGAGGAGAATATGGCCCTGGCCTTTCTTAGAGCATCAGAATCAAAGGGAAAAATGTTCTCTAGAATCAGCGCTAGGGACAAGGCATTATTTAGGGAGAGATTGGCTAGGCTAGGCATGGGCCTAGAGGATAGGATGAAACAGCCTGTAGGCCTCCTGTCGGGAGGACAGAGACAGGCCCTGACCCTCCTTATGGCTACCCTTGTCACACCAAAACTTTTGCTTTTGGATGAACACACAGCAGCCCTTGATCCTGCTACTGCAGAAAAGGTCTTAGATCTGACCAAGGACGTGGTTAAAGACAGGGGCATCACCTGCCTCATGGTTACACACAATATGCACCAGGCCCTGTCCGTTGGAAACCGCACCCTGATGATGAATGGGGGACATATAGTTTTTGACACTCAAGGAGAGGAGAGAGCAAAACTAACAGTGGCTGACCTGCTTGACAAATTCAAGGAGGGAGTGGGTGAAGAACTTGATAATGATAGGGTTCTTTTGTCATAATGTCTTTAATTGCTGTGAAAATAAAAACAAATTTTACAAATTTGATACTTTAAAGAACTAAAGCGTTATGATAAACTGTTTAGAGTTTTGAGAATTAAAATAGCAAATTACTAATTAATGCGAGGTATGTCATGAAAAAGGTAGTTAAGTTTGGCGGAAGTTCACTGGCTGATGCCAAGCAGTTCAAGAAAGTTGGAGATATTATCAGGGCTGATGAGTCCAGAGTTTTTGTTGTACCATCTGCGCCTGGCAAGAGAAATAGCAAGGATACAAAGGTTACAGATATGCTCATTAACACATATAATGATGCAAATGCTGGCAAGGATGTAACAGAAAATCTGGCAAAGATTAAGGCTAGATATGATGAAATTATAGATGGACTTGGCCTCAAAGATTTCTCTTTAGACAAAGAATTTGAAAAGATTGCAGAGGATATCAAAAAGGAACTTTCTTTAGATTATCTGGCTAGCCGTGGAGAATATTTAAACGGCTGCATTATGGCAAAATACCTTGGCTTTGATTTTCTTGATCCAAAGGATGTTATCTTTTTCAATGAGGAGGGCCATTTGAATGTGTACAAGACCAACAAGGTCCTGGGACAGGCTCTCAAAGACCATCCACATGCTGTCATCCCTGGTTTCTACGGATGTGACAAGGATGGAAAGGTAAAGACATTCTCTAGAGGTGGCTCAGATGTCACCGGTTCAATTGTGGCAGGTGCTGCAAAAGTTGACGTATATGAGAATTGGACTGACGTGTCTGGATTCCTTATCTGCGACCCTAGAATCGTAAAGAATCCTGCCCAGATTAAGACTATTACCTACAGGGAACTGAGAGAGTTGTCATATATGGGTGCATCAGTTCTCCACGAGGATGCAATTTTCCCAGTTCGCTCAGCAGGTATTCCTATCAATATTAAAAACACAAACAGACCTGAGGATGAGGGAACATGGATTGTAGAATCTACTGGCCAAAAGAATGAATACGTCATCACAGGTATAGCTGGAAAGAAGGATTTCTGCACAGTTCTCATTACAAAATCCCTTATGAATTCTGAAGTGGGCTTTTGTAGAAAGGCCCTGCAGGCATTTGAAGACAATGGAATCAATATCGAGCATATGCCATCAGGCATCGATACCATGACAGTTGTTGTCCACGAAAAAGAATTCATTAATAAGGAGCAGGCAGTGGTTTCTGAGATTCACCGCAACTGCTCACCAGATACAATCGAAATTGAGTCTGATTTGGCCCTCATCGCAGTAGTAGGACGTGGCATGAAGAGCATGCGTGGTACTGCAGGACGGATTTTTTCAGCCCTTGCCCATTCTCATGTCAATGTTAGAATGATTGATCAGGGCTCATCCGAACTTAACATAATAGTCGGCGTTAAAAATGAAGATTTCGAAACAGCGGTAAAGGCTATTTACGATATTTTTGTTACTACAAAATTGTAGATTCCTGTTTTTCATCAGAAAAACGGGAATCGTATCTGACCAACTTTTACATGCAATGGAAAAGTTGTCCTGCTAAGCAGGATTCTTGCTGACGATTTCCTTGTTTTGTCAGCAAGAAGTCATAGAGTATAAAAAACTCCTAATGGCAGATGTCATTAGGAGTTTTCTTTTACTCATATCTCAGTAAAAAAGTGAATAGCCACAATAAGAAATTATCTAAGACAAATAATTTGCCTAATTTTTTAATGTTAATTACATAGAATAATTGTTATAATAATTGGGAATTTGATTTAAGTTTGTTAGGAGGGGATTTTATGCTAGAAGTTGGAATGAAAAGCACAGGACAAACAGTTGTTTCTGCTGACAATACAGCAAAGGCATTTTGCAGTGGCGCCCTAGAGGTTTTTGCTACTCCTGCCATGATTTCTCTCTGTGAGGAGGTTTGCTGGAAGATGATCCAGCCAGAGCTTGAGGAGGGACTTGGTTCTGTTGGCACAAGAGTCAACATTAGTCACATGGCTCCTTCCGCCATTGGACAAACTGTAGAGTGCACCGCCACAATTCTTGAAATAGACGGCCGCAAGATTACCTTTGAGGTAGTTTGTGCAGATGAGAATGGAATGGTGGGTATGGGTACTCACGAGCGATTTATTATCAACAACCAGCGCTTTATGGAAAAGGCCCAGGGTAGATAATAGACGCATTTTAGGAGAATAATTATGAGTTTAATCATCAAAAATGGTAGGGTTTTAAATCCACCTACAGGAACAGACGCAATATGTGATATCAAGATAGACGGGAACAGGATTTCAGCTGTTGAGGCTGGAATTGTTCCCGTTTTTTCTGATGAAGTAATTGACGCCAAAGGATGTTTCGTCTTCCCAGGCCTCATTGACTTGCATGTGCATTTTAGGGACCCTGGGCAGACTGCAAAGGAGGACATAGAATCTGGCTCTAGGGCTGCTGCCCACGGAGGCTTTACCACAGTGGTGGCCATGCCAAACACCAAACCTGTGGCGGACAATACTGATGTTATCGACTATGTGCATGACAAGGCAAAGAAAGTGGGACTGACCAGAGTACTGCAGGTGGGGTCAATTACTAAAGATATGGCAGGAAAAGAACTGTCAGATATAGAGGGGATGGCCAAGGCTGGTATACCTGCCTTATCAGAGGATGGCAAATCAGTCATGGATTCTGGCCTTTATCGCAAGGCTATGAAACTGGCAAAGGAGTACAAACTGCCAGTACTGGCCCACTGCGAGGATATCAATTTGGTGGAGGGCGGAGTGATGAACGCCGGAGCCAAGGCCAGCACCCTGGGAGAAAAGGGAATCACCAATGCTGTTGAAAATGTAATTGAAGCCAGAGATGCTATGCTGGCTCAGGAGACTGGGGCAAGGCTTCATCTTTGTCACTGCTCAACAGCAGAAAGTTATGACATTATTAAAGAGTCCAAGGCCCAAGGGGTGGACATTAGCGGAGAAGTTTGCCCTCACCACTTTACCCTGACGGAGGAGGACATTGTGGCTGGCGATGGCAATTACAAGATGAACCCACCAATCAGGACAAAAGAGGACAGGGCAAAATTGTTGCAGGGCTTGGCCGAGGGAGTGTTTGAGGTCATCTCTACAGACCATGCCCCACACACTGCAGAGGAGAAGGCCAAGGGCTTTGGCTCTCCTTTTGGAATCGTAGGTCTAGAGACCTCTGCGGCCTTGACCTATACAGAGTTGGTTATGAAGGGGGTTATCACCCCATTTACAATGGCTGCCTACATGTCATCAAATCCAGCCAGGGTCCTTGGCAGAGAGGATATAGGCGACTTGTCTGTAGGCAAGGCTGCCGATGTGACCATCTTTGACCCTAATGCAGAATATGATATCGATGCAAATGAATTTGTAGGCAAGTCTAAAAACATGCCATACCAGGGCCGTCACGTACATGGAAGGGTACTGTATACGATTTTTGGCGGAGAGATAGTATATAAATATTAGAAACAAAGACAGAAGGGAGCATATATGATTACAAAACTTATTGAACAAATCCAGGAAAAGAAGGCCCCAATAGTGGTAGGCCTGGATCCTACCCTAAAGCTGATGCCAAAGACTTTGGTCGACAAGTGGATAAATGAATTGGGCCAGACCCCTGAGGCTGTGGCAGAGGCCATGTTTGAATATAACAGGCAGATTATGGATGCCTGCGTGGATTTGATTCCAGCGGTAAAGCCTCAGATAGCCATGTACGAAACCTTTGGCATTCCTGGACTTTACGCCTACCAACGCACAGTTGAGTACGCAAAGCAGTTGGGACTGATTGTAATTGCTGATATAAAAAGAGGTGACATTGGTACCTCGTCCGCTGCTTACGCTCTTGGTCACCTGGGCTCCGTAAAAATTGGAGAATACACATACAGGGGCTTTGATGCTGACATGGCCACAGTAAATCCTTACATGGGTTCAGACAGTGTCAGACCTTTTGTGGATGTATGCAAGCCTGAGGACAAGGGCATATTTGTGCTCTGCAAGACCTCAAATCCTTCCTCTGGAGAATTCCAGGACAGGATAGTAGACGGTCGTCCACTTTATGAGCATGTGGCTGAAAAAATTGAGGAGTGGGGCGCTAACAACAGAGAGGGAGACTACTCAAATGTTGGTGCTGTAGTAGGTGCCACATACCCTGAGATGGGTGAAAGATTGAGAAAGTTAATGCCTCACACCTACATTCTGGTGCCGGGCTATGGTGCCCAGGGAGGAAAGGGTGCCGACCTTAAAAACTTCTTTAATAAGGATGGTCTTGGAGCGATTGTAAACTCTAGCCGTGGCATTATAGCCGCATTCCAAAAGGAAGAGTATGCAAAGTACGGCGAGGAGAATTTTGCCTTGGCCAGCCGTGCAGCAGTGGTAGATATGTTGGAAGATATTAATTCTGTTCTATAAAAAGTAGGGACTTATGAAGATAAAAGAAAAAGCACTAGTTATTTCACAAGAAAAATTGGCCGAGGGAATCTATAGCCTAATCATAGAGACAAAGGCTAGCCAGTATGCCATCCCAGGCCAGTTTGTCAGTTTATATATGAATGATGGCAGCCATCTGCTGCCTCGCCCAATCTCCATTTGCCAGATTGACAAAGAGAAAGGGACCCTAAGACTTGTCTACAGGGTAGTGGGCAAGGGCACCAAAGAATTCTCCAGCCTTGCAGCAGGTGATAAGCTGGAGATTATGGGGCCTTTGGGCAATGGATTTCCTATAGAGGGAGACAGGGTCATAGTAGTAGGTGGAGGAATCGGTGTGCCACCTATGCTGGGCCTGGCAGAGGCACATACTGGCTCTGTCATATCTGTCATGGGATACCGCAATGACGACACCTTCCTGACCCAGGAATTTACAGACGTGGCAGGAGATTTGATTATAGCAACTGACGACGGCTCTATAGGTGTAAAGGGCACTGTTGTAGATGCCATGGAAGAAAACAAACTGGAGGCAGATGTGATTTATGCCTGCGGCCCCAAGCCTATGCTTAAGGGGGTGGCAAAATACGCTGAAAGTCATGATATAAAATGTTATGTCTCAATGGAAGAACGCATGGCCTGTGGAGTGGGAGCATGTCTGGGATGTGTATGCCAGTCCAAAGAGGTGGATGACCACAGCCATGTTAAAAATAAAAGGGTATGCAAGGACGGGCCAGTATTTCTGTCGACGGAGGTGGAACTATAATGAATACAGCTGTTAAAATTGCAGGAGTTGAGTTCCAGAATCCTATAATGGAGGCCTCTGGCACATTTGGCTCTGGACAGGAATATTCAGAATTTGTTGACCTAAACAGCCTGGGGGCGGTGGTGACCAAGGGTGTGGCAAATGTACCATGGCCTGGCAATCCAACCCCTCGTATTGCCGAGGTTTCCTCAGGTATGCTCAATGCTATTGGCCTGCAGAATCCTGGGGTCGAGGTTTTTTGCAAAAGGGATCTTGAGTTTTTAAAACAGTTCCCTAATACAAAAGTTCTGGTTAATGTTTGCGGTCATTCAACCGAAGAATATATAGAGGTAGTTGATAGACTTGCTGGCGAGAATAGGGTGGATATGTTGGAGATAAATATCTCCTGCCCTAATGTAAAGGCTGGGGGAATTACCTTTGGCACAGACCCCAAAAATGTTGAGGCCATTACTAAAGAAATGAAAAAGCATGCCAAGCAGCCTGTCATTATGAAACTGTCTCCAAATGTCACAGATATTAAAGAGGTGGCAAAGGCTGCAGAGGCCGGAGGAGCAGATGGAATTTCTCTTATCAATACCTTGACTGGTATGAAAATCGACGTAGAGAGGCAGGATTTTGTCTTAGCCAACAAGACCGGTGGCATGTCCGGACCGGCCGTTCACCCAATCGCAGTTCGCATGGTTTATGAGTGCGCTAATACGGTGTCAATTCCTATTATTGGAATGGGAGGAATCTCCACCTGGGAGGATGCTGTGGAGATGATGCTGGCTGGCGCAACCGCCATTTCTGTAGGCACTGCAAATTTTTACAATCCTACCGCCACCACTGATATTTTGGCTGGTTTAAAGGAATATATGAAGCGTAAACAAATTAACGATGTGAATGATATAATAGGTATTGTGAAATAAAACTCATTTTATATTTGCCTGTACAGTATTCACAAAAATATCATTCAAAAGACTTGAAATGTACTCGAATGATTGAATAATATTTGCTACACTTTATTTACTCACCTAAGAAATCTATTTTTAGATTTACTGGAATTACACTAAAAAGGAGGGAAACTGATGAAGTTCAAGAAGATAGGCGAAGACAAAATTAGATGCGTCATCACCAAAGAAGAAATGGAATCATCTGGCATGGAACTCGGCGATTTCGTCAGTGACCAGGAAAAGACCCAAAGTTTTATCAGAGATATATTGGCAGAGGCATGTGAGACTCTTGGTATGGAGACTCATGCAAAGGCTTACAGTGTTCAAATGACAGTTATGCCTGAAGGAGATGTGGCTCTTCTTATTTCTCCAGATTCTAATTCAGGTCTGGCTACAGCAATCGAAGAATTAAAGAAGCACCTGACCGGTCTCCAGGAGACCCTGTCTACAACCAAAAAAGAAAAGACAGCCCTGGGTTCGACTTCAGACGTGCCAGTTCAAGAGGCAAAATCTCTTGCAAAGGACAGCGACGAGGTTACAGATCAGTACATGAATACTCCTCTGTGGGCAATCATGCCTAGCCTTGATGCTGCTATAGATTTGTGCAAGCGCATCCCAAACTATGAGGGAATGACCAGCGTTCTCTACAGATACGGCGAAGACTACTACATGAAATTAAACTTTAGGCTGACACGCAGACAAATTTCTGCAGTTATCCTTGTGGTAGCAGAGTATGCTAGCCAGATGTTTACAGAGACATTTGACGGAGCATTTCTCTTAGAGCACGGCACAATTATTTGCGACAATTGCGTTGAAAAATTGTCACTTATCTAACATCTACAAAAAGCCCACCCTTAGGTGGGCTTTTTTTTAATTAAAAGTCTGCTAGTGGCCCAGCCCTCCAGGCCCCGCAGGCCACTGCCATGTAATGCTTTCTAAAAAGTTTCTCTAAATCCTTTGGCCCATATTCTCTGACGCCGCTAAAATTCCTAGTTTTTCTAATTGCCCCAGACTCGCATCTTTTATTAGTGACTGTCTTTTAAATTCTTTACAATTCTTCAAAAAAGTGTGT
>JAIKWH010000048.1 GCA_024684955.1 Pseudobutyrivibrio sp. | reverse complement strand
ACTGTTACTGCGAAAGCAGATTCTAAGACAGCAGAGACTGAGGAAGTGGAAGAAGCAGTAGATGCTGAAGAAACTGAGGAGGAAGGGATTGCAGACTCAGAGACTGAACCAGCAGAGGAAGTAACCCAGACCCAGGAGAATTCTGATGATACAAAAACAATTTCTGGTACTGATACACCAAAATCTGTCTCAACAGGTGGAAAGGTAACATCAGTGATAATTGTCCTTATTATCATTGCTGCAGTTTGCGGGGCAGCAGGATATACTATTAATAAAAAAAGAAAAGTTAAATAAAGTTAATTAACCAATTATTTTAACTACAGGGCCCGGAGTTTAACCTACTTCGGGCCTTATATTTAAATTTATTAACTGTCTTGACTAAACAAATTCTCTGTTTTAAACTGAAAAGAGGTTAAGCGGTAAACTACTATTATAAAAAGGTATGAGGTAAGGTAATGACTTTAAAGGATATTGCAGCACTGGCCGGGGTCAGTGTAGTCACTGTTTCCAATGTGATAAACGGAAACCATAAAAAGGTTTCTCAGAAAACCATTGATAAGGTTAACAAAATAATTGAGGAAAACGACTTTCACGTTAATGCCACTGCCAGAAGTCTTGCAAAGAAAAAAAGCAATATCATTGGGGTGGTTATTCCATATTTGGACGCCGGAGATATTTTTTCCCAGAGCCCATACTACACAGAAATCATGGCTTATCTTGAGAATTATATTCGCAACAATGGGTATTATATGATGATGAGATCAGTGGGTACCTGCAAGGAGGCTATTCCTCTTTTTTCTACATGGAATGTGGATGGAGTAATTTTTTTGGGAGCCCACAGGGATGAGATTATGGAGATTCTTCCAAAGATCAAATTCCCTGCTGTCTTTATAGATTCCTACGCAGATGATTTAAATATCGTAAACATTGGAATTGATGACTTTAAAAGTGGCTACCTGGCTGCTAGATATATTATTGGAAAGGGGCACAAGGCCATTGCCTGGGCAGGCCCAGACTACAATGACCCAGGTGTAATCAATGAGAGATTCAGAGGATTCACCCAGGCCCTTTTAGAAAACGACATAGATTTTGATGAAAGTTCTTGCTTTGTTGCAGACACCTTTTATGACCAGGGAGTAAAACTTGGCGGACAAATAGCGGTTGCCGACAAGGAGTTTACAGCAGTAATTACCCAGTCAGACATTCTTGCCCTTGGCATAATGGAAGGGCTGCGCAAATTTGGAATCAGGATTCCAGAGGATATTTCTATCATAGGTTTTGATAATATTCCAGCCTGCATGTATTCATATCCTCAGCTCACATCTATTTCCCAGTCTATTAGGGACAAGGCAAAAATTGCCAGCGAATCCCTCCTTGCCATGATTGAAAACAAGGAAGTAAACTCTGACATCCCAAAGGTGGATGTTGAAGTTGTTGAAAGACAATCAGTGAAGCAAATATAGGATTTAAAATGAAAAATTGGAAAAACAGTATTTATAGTGATGGCAGCAAATATTTTGTTAGCAATCCCCAGCCTACATACGGGGAAACTGTCACTATAAAATTAAGATTATATGAGGATGCACCAGTTGTATCTGTATTTATGAGATCACTGCCAAATGGGGCAGAAAACGTGGTTAAAATGGACCTTTGCGACAATAAAAACGGGTTCAATTACTACCAGGCAAAAATGCTTATTTCAGAGAGCAGAATGCAATATCAATTCTACATTGCATGTGCCGACAAGATTTACTATTATACACAAAGAGGTCTTACAGATTATATTCAGGATAACTCTTGTGACTTTGTACTTTTGGCAGATTATAGGCAGCCATCTTGGGTTAAATCTCAGGTTTTCTACCAGATTTTTCCTGCCAGATTTAAAAAGAGTGACAAGAATGAAATCGGAATCCATGAGGGAGACTTGCTTGGTATCAAAGAAAAGATACCTTACCTAAAATATTTAGGTGTTACTGCAATTTACCTAAACCCTATATTTATGGCACCATCTGACCATAAATATGATTGTAGTGACTATTTTCATGTAGATGACAACTTTGGGGGAGACCAGGCATTAGCAGAACTATCTGACGCCTTGCATCAGGCGGGTATGAAATTGATGCTGGATATTTCCATCAACCATACTGGCTCAACCAACAGGTGGACGGTTACCCACCCAGACTATTATTTCAGGGATGAGCAGACTGGCAAATTCTATGGATGGGCTGGATATGACAGCCTGCCTACACTTGATTACAGGAATCACGAGTTGCGCCGTGTTATATACGAGAATAATGACTCGGTAATCAAAAAATGGCTCAAGCCACCATATTCTATTGATGGATGGAGATTTGACGTGGCAGATGTCTTTGCCAGAAAGGACGAGGTCCAGTTGGCCCACGATATTTGGCCAAAACTTCGTGCATCTATCAGAAGTGAAAATGATGACGCATATATCCTGGCCGAGGATTGGGGAGATTGTGCCCAGTATCAGCAGGGAACAGAGTGGGATTCTTCTATGAATTACTTTGGCTGCGCCAGACCTTTAAGAGAATTTGCAGGTGAGGTAGATTTATTTATTGCCAGAAATGAGGAGTTAAAGAGCATTCACCCTTATATTACAGGGGAGAATGTTGCCGGCAGAATAAGGGAACATCTATCTCGGATACCATTTGCTATGTGGCAAAACCAGTTCAACCTCATTGACAGCCATGATATCTCAAGACTTCACAACAACCCGGAGGTTAATCCTGGGGATTATAAGGGTACGGTTATTACCCAATATATGCTCATAGGCACGCCATCTCTCTATTACGGAGATGAGTTGGATATCCAGGGCCACCTATTAAATGACAGTGGATGCAGATATCCTATGCCTTGGGACAGAGAGGATAATAAACCTGATATCTTTTATTTTTACAAAACACTGAACAAATTAAAGACTTCCACACCAGCATTAATCGAGGGTGGCATGGAGATTATTTATGCCCAGGGGCCTGTTATTGCCCTGGCTAGATTCTCTGATGAGGAGGCCTACGTATCAGTATTTTCAAAAAGTGACAAGTCGGAAACAATAGAATTAGAAATAGGTCTTTGCGGATTTTTAAATATTCCGGAGGATAAGGATATTTTTGGAAATGTATTGTCATACACAAGAGTTGATGAGGCAACTATTTCCATGACATTAAATCCACACACAGCCTATTTGTTTAAGGTGAATTAATGAAAAGTAAAAATGTAGAAGAGTATTTTGATACTCTGGGAAAAAGATTTAGCAGCATATATGATGTTAGGCCTTGCGCTGGGCCAGACAAGATGGTGCAGATTGGAGATATGCGAATCACTGTCATAACAGACAGGATGCTTCGTATAGAACTGGCAGCATCTGGTAATTTCTTAGATAAAATGACCCAGACTGTAATCAATCGAGATTTTGCTACTCCTTCTTTCAAGCAAGAAGGGGACACTATAAAAACAGATTATTTAACTGTTAATGTAAAGGATTCTTCTTTGGCAAATCCAAAGTTGTCTGTTGATGTAAAAGGCTTTGGCACCTGGCATTTAGGAGAAAAGCCATGGACATTAAAGGGCACAGCAAGAACCCTTGACAGCACCCACGGATGGATAGAATTATCCGAGGGCCTTATGGCAGAATGTGGTTTTAGTATTCTAGAAGACAGCAAGACTTTGATTCTTACTGATGATGGCAGTTTTGTCGAAAGACAAAATGACCACATGGATATTTATTTCTTTGGATATGGCCATGATTTTAAGGGATGCATAAAGGATTTTTATCATCTTGCAGGACCAACTCCACTCCTTCCTAGGTTTACTCTGGGCAACTGGTGGAGCCGCTACTACAAATATGATGAAAAGACATACCTTGATCTGATGGACAAATTTAGGGAAAAGAATATTCCATTCTCGGTTGCAGTCATTGATATGGACTGGCACCTGGTGGATGTTCCAGAAAAGTATGGCAGTGGATGGACAGGATTCTCTTGGAATAGGGAATTATTCCCAGACCCAGCTCGCTTTTTAAAGGGATTGCATGACAGGGGAATGAAGGCCTCTATCAATATGCATCCTGCCGACGGCGTAAGGGAATACGAGGACCAATACGAGAATATGGCCTCTGCCATGGGTATTGATCCAAAGTCAGGAGAGGCTGTTGAATTTGATATTACAAACAAGGATTTTGTAAAGGCATATTTTGAGGAGTTGCACTATCCTCTTGAGGAAGAGGGTGTAGACTTCTTTTGGATGGACTGGCAGCAGGGCACCAATACAAAGATGGAGGGAGCAGACCCACTTTGGATGCTTAACCATCTCCACTATTTGGACAGAGCCAAGGACAATGAGCCAATGGTATTCTCCAGATACGCAGGACCTGGCAGCCACAGATATCCAATTGGATTCTCAGGTGACACAGTTTCAAACTGGGATTCATTCAGTTTCCAGCCTTACTTTACTGCCACAGCATCAAATATTGGATACAGCTGGTGGAGCCATGATATTGGCGGACATATGATGGGTAAAACAGACCCAGAGCTGATTACCAGATGGATGGAGTTTGGCGTATTCTCACCTATTAACAGACTCCACTCTACATCTAATATTTTCTATCACAAGGAGCCATGGGCCTTTGACATTCTCCATGAAAAGATTATGTCAGATTACCTGAGGATGAGACATAGACTGATTCCTTATCTCTATGCCATGAATTACAGGACAAGTCTTTTTGGGGAGCCCCTGATCAGGCCTATGTATTGGGAGAATGATGTTGATGAGGCTTATCATCACGGCAATGAGTATTACTTTGGTAGCGAACTTATTGTTGCTCCTATTACTAGCCCAATTGACCCTGCATCAAATCTGGCTCATGTGTCAGTATACCTGCCAGAGGGCAAATGGAGAGACGCCTTTACTGGCAACATCTATCAGGGCGGCAAGACCATTGATATGTATAGACCGCTGGACAAGATTCCTGTGCTGATGAAAGAGGGGGCAATTGTTCCTCTCACAGATTGCATAGAGGATAACCAGATTGAGAACCCTAAGGAGATTAGACTGGAGGTTTTTGCAGGAAAGCCATCAGAGTTTGAACTTTACGAG